>NZ_JYHN01000080.1:0-576 GCF_000954015.1 Clostridium sp. FS41 | reverse complement strand
CACCCTTACACATTATCCTGTCCCGTACATCCCCGATACCATATAGTGGGGCTGTTAGCTGGATAGTTGCGGTCTGATATCCGGCGAATGGTTCCCATGTAGCTTCTGCATCAAAACTTAATAAGACATCCGTAAATACGGTTGTGTTTGCTATGTCTAATGCTGTATTGCGATTATTCGTAATTAGTTCAATTTTAAAACCTTGCGCATCTTCCGGTATGATGATAGCCGCCTTTTTGTTGGTCGCAACATAATATTCCATGCTTCCATCTGATAGTGTCAATCTTCCTTGGACGACAACCGGACAATCCACATTGGTCTTGCTCTCAACATTGCCCGATAATGTAACTGTTTTACCTCTTATACTTTCGATTGGGACAGCAGCCGTACATGCTGCATATGGATTTATGCCAGTTACAGATATCTTACGTCCACCATCGCTTAATGACCAGGTGCCTCCTGCCATTGATTTTAACAGACTTGCATCAAACAACTGCTCTCCTGTCACCGTCACATCCATCGGCTGCGGATACTCCTCTGATGGGCTGGGTTTGCCGCCAGTGTAGGGTTCCCATG
>NZ_JYHN01000079.1:0-591 GCF_000954015.1 Clostridium sp. FS41 | reverse complement strand
ATTTCCGGTGGCGATGCGCTTAGGGGAAACACCCGTTCCCATCCCGAACACGATGGTTAAGACCTAAGCGGCCGATGGTACTATGCTGGAGACGGCATGGGAGAGCAGGTGGCTGCCGGATTTTTAACCGGGCTTATAGCTCAGCCGGTTAGAGCGCACGCCTGATAAGCGTGAGGTCGGTGGTTCGAGTCCACTTAAGCCCATTTGGGAAGTGCCACCCATATCTTTCGCAGGGGAGGTAAGGCCCACTTAAACCCACTGGGGTAAATGCGACCAAAACTCACAAGAGAAGACATCGCTTTAATCCGCTGGTTCTGAAGTTTCTTCAGATATAAATAGAATAATGACCAAGAAGATAGGAATTGCCTCGCAAGAGGGAAGACCAGCACCGTAAATATTACGTGTAACCATAACGTGGGGGTGTAGCTCAGTTGGGAGAGCACCTGCCTTGCAAGCAGGGGGTCAAGAGTTCGAATCTCTCCATCTCCATTAGGAATTAGCTGTAACAGCTGGTTCCGATACGTACCTTGAAAACCGCATATTGAAATAAATGAATTGAGTATCCTATATATTTATATATAGAATAAACAA
>NZ_JYHN01000078.1:0-17739 GCF_000954015.1 Clostridium sp. FS41 | reverse complement strand
TTGAAGGCCAAATGGATTTATTTGATGATGGTTTTATTATCTAAAATTAACATTTGGAGGAACTTAGTATGAAGGATACTAATATATACAAGATTTCAGACATACAAAAAGCGCATAAATGTAGTTATTCGGAAGCTTTCAAGGCAAGACGGTTATTATTTTTTATTTCTGATAATGCACTTGAATTGGAAGAAATATTAAGAAAAGATGAGCAAGAAGCGCTGTTGAAATTTTGTATAGAATACGCAAAAAAGGATAAGGTTACACAACAAAACTGATATTTTCCCTGTGAAAGAAGGTGCATAACGTGGCATCAAGGCCAGTGTACTATGATCTATATGACTGTGGCCGGTATGACGGCCGGTACCGGTCTGCGGAACTGATGGTAATGTTGGGGATCCGCAAGCGCCAGCAGATCGAGCACTACAGTGATGCGGGAATCCTGTACCAGGCCCGGTACCGGATCGTGCGCGTAGATGACGGCATGGATGATCTGCTTGCTGATCTGGTAAGGACCATGGATCATCTTAAAGCGCTGGGATACGACTTGGGACAGATGCGGTTCGTACAGATTAGGCACCCGCATAACCCCAGAAGGAATAAGTAAAAGGAGGTGGCGCCAATGGGGGCTGGAAGGCCGGCAGGGTTATATGACCTGTATGACTGCGGGGAGTATAAGGGATGTTACACGGTGGCAGAGATAATGGCTATGCTTGACATACCAAACCGGACAACTGTATCACATTACAGTAAACAGTGTGCCTTGTATAAAAAGCGGTACCTGTTTGAGCAGATAGATGACCCAATAGGCAAGGATCAATTAAAAGAATGGGACAGGCTGCGGCTTAGGATCCTGCTTGGCAATGTCAAGGGGAGGTGATGCGGTTGGGAAAACAGACAAGCCCGGCAGCGGAACTGGAGCGGTTTTTAAATTACATTGATGCATGCAGACAGGAATATGCATACGCTTATGGTATGGTAGGAGAAGAAGATCGGAAGCTTCAGGATCTACTGCATGAGATGGAGTTTGCCAAGGATCGGGCGGAGCGCAACCGCGTGGCCACGAAGTTGCAGCAAAGCCGAAGGAGTCGCAGAAAAAATAAAGACATTGTTCTGATGGATGAAAGAATCGTAAATTTTTTTAATGAACCAAAGAACCGGGATACCTTGAACCGGATGCGCCAACTACTGGGGCAGCGGCGCAAAGAAGAGGAGTACCTGACAAATGAGCGTACATACATACCGAGAGCAGGGAGGTGATGCCGGTGGACAAGGAGGTGCTGATACAGTATTGCGAGATGAAAGAGGAGATAAAGGATATAAGACGGCGCAAAGAGAAGCTGGAAAAAGAGATACAGCGCCTGGAGAAGTTACAGGTATCAGATATAGTAAAAGGATCCAAGGGGGAATGGGATATCTATGGGCCGATCAAGATCACAGGGATACCGATCCCAGGCTACGAAGATAAAAAGAAAACGCTTAAAAAGTTGGTTGATCTGCTGGCCCATAGGGAGGCGGAACTGGTGGAGTTGACCTGCCAGGTGGAGGAATACATCCAGAGTATCCCAAAGAGCGAGGTACAGACCATGTTCCGGTTGTATTACATAGACGGCATGCCCTGGTGGAAGGTGGCGCAGGCCATGAACCGGATGTTTCCAAAGCGGCGGGTAAAGTTCACGGAGGACAGCTGCTGGCAGCGAGATAAAAGATTTTTTGAGAAAAATTGAAAATGTCGGTTCATGTTGGGATGAAATGTGCTAAGATGTTATCATGCGGAAGCCAGAGGGCGGAAGCATCCCCCCTTTCAAATAGCGGTCGTCAGGTGTCACAGCCTGGCGGCTGAATCGCCGGTACATGATAAGTACGTCAGGCACTGCGCAGCAAGCCGGGTTTGGAGCGGATCGTAAGGTCCAGAAATTCCTTGTCCGGCATTACAACAAGAACGTACCCCAGTGTCCTTCGGGCCTGGGGTCTTAATGCAAGGCAACAAGATCTCTTCTTCTCACAGGGGTGTTCGTATATTGCGTGGGCGCCCTTTCGCTTCAACAGAGATAACCGTATTGATTACGGTTCGAGGGGCACTTGTACGTTTGTGCAGGTGTCCTTTTTGTATTTTCATTTTCATAAATGATCCTCAAAGGAATATGATAGTTAAAAAGGTGAGTTATATGCTAGTTAAGTTATACACAATTGTCTTTGGAGGACTACCCTTGGAAATGTTTACAAATGATAGCCTGATTGAGGTCTGGCTTGAGGCAGCACGAACGGTATATGAGGAAACTGGAATGCGTGTAGATGCAAGATTAAGTATACCGTATTATATTTGCGATAAGTATGAAAATTGTAACTTGAGCGGCCCAATAGCGAATTATGTATGCATGTGGGAGCCGACAGAGCTGGAATCTCAAGAAGATTATTATGTGGCATTACTCCAGGTAGTACGGAGGGTGAGAGAAAGATTAGGGAATCCGTATATGGAATTTTCTAGTCAAGATTCAGACATACATTATTTTTTTGGGGATTTAAACTGATTCTAGGTCATTGCGTACGCGCTGCCAGAGAGCACTATATAACCTAGATTCGTTAAAAGAGGCATCCACCATACAGGCGGGTGCCTTTGGTATATTTGTCCCGGCGTCTGAAACTTAGGGCGTCCGGGGCCTCCTTACAAAACAAACATAAAAGAAGGTGAGTCCATGGCATTAACGCCTAAACAGAAAATATTTGCAGATGAATACCTGATAGACTTGAATGCCACCAGGGCTTACAAGGTGGCGTATCCACGGGTAAGGAAGGATACTGTCGCGGCTACAAATGGTGGTAGGTTGCTTAGAAATGCTGAGGTTGAAAACTACATTCAGGAACGAATGAAGGAGCGAGAGAAGCGTACCGAGATTACTCAGGACCGAGTATTGCAGGAACTGGCAAAGTTGGGGTTCTTCGATATCAGGAGACTGTTTGACGATAGCGGAAAACCGTTAGATATTACCGGTTTAGATGACGAGACGGCAGCGTGCATTGCTGGTCTGGAAGTGATGGATGTTTATGAGGGGACTGGAGAGGATAAAGAATTTGTTGGATATGTCAAGAAATATAAACTCTCCGATAAGCTTAAGGCCCTGGAATTGATTGGGCGCCATCTGGGCATGTTCAAGGATAAGATCGAATTGTCAGGAGGGCTTGACACAGAAAAGACCAAACTGGATGACCTGCTCCAGCAGATGCGGGGAGGTGATGTTTCCTCATGAGTTCTGAACGATTATTGCTGTCAGATAAGTATAAGGCTTTCCTGCGATGTGATGCGCCAACAGAGTTCCTTGAGGGAACTTAACCACGGCAGCCGGTAAGACCACGGTTGGATTGTTCAAGTTCATGCTCAAGGTGGCTGAATCGCCCAAGAAGCTGCACATCCTGGCCGCGGACGATACCGGAGCCGCCGAGAAGAACATCATCCAGAAGGATCTGGGTATCCTGGATGACTTTGGCGTGCTGGTGGAGTACAAGGGCAACGGATCTGGGGAATATAAGATGCCACACCTGTTGTTCCACACATCGGGCGGCGATAAGATCATATTCGTGGTCGGCTATGGCAATAAGCGCAAGTGGAAGGATGCCCTGGGTGGCCAGTACGGCTGTCTATATATTGACGAGATCAACACGGCCGATATAGAGTTTGTCCGTGAGGCCGCCATGCGGAGTGATTACCTGATGGCCACGCTTAATCCGGACGATCCTGGCCTGGATGTGTACAAGGAGTACATCAATTGCTCCAGGCCGCTTCCAGAGTGGGCAGACGAGACGCCAAAAGAAATAATGGATGAACTACAAGAAGAACCAAAGCCCGGTTGGGTACATTGGTTCTTTTCTTTTGCTCATAACCTGGGCCTGAGTAAGGAGAAACTGGATCAGATCATGACCAACACGCCGAAGGGCACAAAGATCTGGAAGAACAAGATCCAGGGCTTGAGAGGCAAGGCAACCGGCCTGATCTTCAGCAACTTCGAGCGGTCTAAGCATGTGATCACAGTCAAGCAGGCCAAGGCATTTGTTAAGGATTCCAACAACAACCACCAGACAGAATGGTTCATGTATTTTTCGGCTGGACTGGATACTGCCTATTCCCAGAAGTCCCCGGATACTATCTCAATGAGTTATATCGGAATCACCAACAGGGGAACCTGTATTGTCCTGGACGAGAAGGTCTACAACAATGCAGTGCTGGGTACGCCCTTGGCTCCCACAGATACGGTTCGCAACTTTATAGATTTCTTGGAACGTAATCGGCAGGAATGGGGCTTTGCCCGAGACACATTTATTGATTCAGCTGACCAGGCTACGATTACGGAGTTTTTGAAATACAAGCGCCTGAATGGGTGTATTTACAACTTTAATGATGCGTGGAAAAAGGAACAGATCATTGACAGGATCAATAATCAGCTGAACTGGTTTGCTGATGCAGGATCTCAGCCGTGCTTCTACATTGTGGACACCTGCAAGAACTATATCCATGAGTTGGAGGTGTATAGCTGGCTGGAGGACAAGGACAACACGCCGGAGGACAAGAACGATCACATGGTCAACAGCGTGCAGTATGCTTGGCTTCCGTATGAGGTCAAGATCGGCATAGGAAGGAGGAAAGCCTGATGGGCTGGTTTAAGAGCATGATCACGGGGATTTTAAAATTGATCCCTGCAAAGAAACGTAAGATTGTAATTCAGGAGCCGCTTTCCTTCCAGGAAAACGTCCTGAAAAATAAAATCTGGTACCGAGGAGAACCGGCGGAGCTTGAGCAGTTCTTCAAAAAGACGACAGATCTCGGATATGATATGGTGAGGTTCTGGGCTGCGGTACCATTTCGCAAGGTCAGGAAGATCCATAGCGGCCTTGTTAGTATTGTGGTGGATCGGTTTAAGGATATTGTCACCGAAGACCTGGATGATATCAGCTTTGGCGAGGAAGGAACAATGCAGCCGATCAAGGAGCGCTGGGACCTCATAGCGAAGGAAAATAATTTCATCAACGTGCTGGGTGAAGCGGTAGCCGGGGCCCTGTCATCTGGTGACGGTGCCTTTAAAATCAGCCTTGACGAGGTCAGCCAGTACCCGGTGATTGAGTTTTACGAGGCTGACGTGGTGGACTTTCATTACCGCCGAGGGCGTCTGCAGGAGATCCTGTTTTATACACCGTACAAAGACGGCGAGAAAGAGTACCGTCTGGAAGAGACTTACGGTAAGGGATATGTGAGATACCGGCTACTGGATGAAACTGGAAAAGAGGTACCTTTGGACACTCTGGAGGAAACCGCGGTCTATGAGGATACAGGGTTTGACGGAGATTTCATGATGGCGGCGCCGCTCATCATCTTCAGTTCCAACCGCTGGAAGGGACGAGGAAAGGCGCTCTTTGACACAAAAAGCGATAACCTGGACGCACTAGATGAAGTAATCAGCCAGTGGCTGGATGCGATCAGGAAGGGCAGGATCAACCGCTACGTACCGGAGGATATGATTCCCAGGGATCCGAAAGATGGACACCTGATCGAGCCGAACGACTTCGATAACGATTACATAGCTGTAGGATCCATGAAAAAGGAAAACACCGGAAATAAGATTGAGATATCCCAACCGCAGATATCCTACGAGGCATATGTGAACAGCTATAGTGGATTCCTGGATCTGGCAATCCAGGGTATCATTTCACCAGCAACGCTAGGGATCGATTTAAAAAAGACCGACAATGCGGAATCACAAAGAGAAAAGGAGAAAATCACGCTGCACACCCGGAATAAGATCGTGGACATCTTAACCCAGGTGATCCCGGAGTTGGTATCTGCCGTTATGATGACTTATGACAATATGATTGGCCAGACGCCGGGAAAATATGAGGCATCAGTTAAGTTTGGCGAGTATGCTTCTCCGGATTTTGACAGCACAGTGGAGACGGTCGGAAAAGCAAAGAGTTACGGTGTCATGAGCACGGAGAAAGCTGTGGATGAGCTGTATGGTGATACCATGACTGACGAGGAAAAGGCGGAGGAGGTTCAGAGGATCAAAGAGGAGCAGGGGCTGACCGAAAGGGACGAGTCCAGCGTAGCCGGTTATGACGGAATGGAAGGTGTGGTGAATGAGCCAGAGGAAGGACCAGAATCAGGACCAGAATCAGGACCAGAAGAGGCATGACGCCTATAATCTTCGGGCAATCTTTGAAGCAATTGAACTTGATCTGATCCAGAATCTCCGCCGTAACATGAAGCGCCACGAGAAAGAGGAAGAAAAAGAAGGCTTTAGGTGGGAGATGTGGCAGAAGGCCAAGCTTCGGAACCTTTGGAAGTACCGAAAGCAGAATCAGGAGATTGTGGGGCAGCATAGCAAGGAAATCGAGGATCTCATCAATAATACCTTGCAGGAGAGTTTTGAAACGGCTGAGAGCATGATATCAAGGCTATTTAGCAAGATAAAGTCTCTCTTTGAGCGGAGGGGGATGCAGTTTCCAAGAGCCGTGCAAAAAATGAGGTTAGATAAAACGGCACGATTAGAAGATGATTTCTTCGGGGTGAATGAAAAGAAGATTGATGCTTTGCAGGAGACTGCTCAGGCAGTGCAGAAGCCGGATGAACCACCACCGGAGCCAAAGTCAGTACCGGAGGATGAGGAGAAGCCGTTTAAGCCAGCCGGAGAGGAAAAAGATCTATCAGGCAAAGATAATGATCAGAAGCTTGATGATCTCAAAAAACAGGTCGCCCAGGACATGAAAGAAGTTCAGGGGGCCATCTGGCGCCGCATGGACGATATCTATAGACAGACGATCTATAAGGCAGAGATGTTTATGGCCACCGGCGCAAAGACACTGGATCAGGCAATAGACATGGCAACAAAGGAGTTCCTGGACGGCGGGATCGATTGCATCCAATACCGTAACGGACGGAGGGTCAACATAGCCAGTTATGCAGAGATGGCACTGCGGACAGCTTCCCAGCGGGCGATATTTTTAGCCGAGGGGAAGAAACGGGATGAGTGGGGAATCCATACTATTTTTGTGTCGGCGCACGCCAATACCTGTCCGAAGTGTGAGCCGTGGCAGGGCAAAGTTCTTGTGGATGATGTATTTAGTCATGGTACAGCTGCGGAGGCTGATGTACTGGGAGTACCGCTTTTATCAATGGCCATGAAGGCGGGACTGCTACATCCGAACTGCCGTCACACGCTAGCAACCTATTTCCCAGATATTACAATCCTTCCTAAGGTTCCTGACGGAAAGAAAGCAGTGCAGACCTACGAGGCCGAGCAGAAACAGAGGGCACTTGAAAGGATGATCAGGAAGTGGAAGCGGATTGCCGCAGGTACCATGGAGCAGGAAAAGGCAAACCTTGCTAACGATAAGGTAAGAGAATACCAGGAAAAACTACGGGATCATCTTTTGAAGCACCCGGAACTGCGAAGAGATCCCAACAGAGAGAAGGTGAGAACATGACGCCAGCAGTACAGATAACGGCAATCATATGCCTGACTATCATCATATTATGTTGGATTGGAAAGAAGAAATGATTAAAACACGCGGGATCATCCTGGGTGTTATTTTTATACCCTTTTGTCAGCCCGGTTAGACGTAAAACAGCCGGCTCATGTGATGAGAACACGTAAAAAATCGTAGAGGAGAGATAAGATGAAACGGAAATTTTTAGAGGACTTGGGATTGGAGAAAGAGGCTATCGATAAGATCATGGCTGAAAATGGCAGTGACATTGAGGCAGCTAAGGGAGAACTGGAGCAGGCTAAAGCAGAACTGGAACAGACCAAAACACAGCTTCAGGAGAGGGATACGCAGATGGAAACTCTTAAAAATTCCACAGGCGACATGGATGCGCTGAAACAGCAGATCGCTTCCCTGCAGTCGGATAATCAGGCGACAAAGGAGAAGTATGAGGCGGATATGAAAGAATTGAAACTGTCTACCTCCATTAAACTGGCGCTTGGTGATTCTGCCCAGGACGCAGACCTTGTGGCGGGACTGTTTGATAAGTCGAAGTTAATTTTGTCCGATGACGGAAAGATCACTGGGCTGGACGAGCAGCTGAAGACAATCAAGGAATCAAAGCCATTCTTGTTTAAAGAAAGCAGTCCTAAACCTTCCGGCTTCCGGCCATTAGGCGCAGGCCCGCAGGATCCGAAACCCAACAATGATGATAGCAAGGTAAGCATGAAATCAGCCATTGAGGCAAAGATTGCACCACAGCTGTCACAGCAAAAAAATTAAGGAGATGAGACTATGCCAATCACATTAGAAGAAGCAAGAAAGAACGTGCAGGACGACCTGCAGATGGGAGTTATTGATGAGTTCCGGAAGTCCAACTGGATCCTGGATCACATTACATTTGACGATGCTGTCTCTCCAACTGGTGGAGGGGCTACACCGACATACAGTTATACAAGGCTTAAGACGCAGCCAACGGCCCAGTTCCGTGCAATCAATACGGAGTATACACCCAGTGAAGTGACAAAGGAGCGGCACTCTGTAGATATTAAGGTATTTGGTGGGTCCTACCAGATCGACCGTGTGATCGCAAATATGGGCGGTATTGTCTCTGAGGTGGAATTACAGCAGTCTCAGAAGATTAAGGCGGCGCAGGCGCTATTTAATGACACCTTCATTAATGGAGATGAAGCAGTGGATACGAATGCATTTGATGGTCTGGATAAGGCACTGACCGGGAGCACAACGGAATACAATACGGGAGACACGGTGATTGACCTTTCCACTTCCCAGCTTGTCACAGATAACTTCCAGTACTTTCTTGATATGCTGGATGAGTTCCTGCGTGGCCTGGACGGTGAACCATCATTCATTGCTGGCAACACAAAACTGATCTCTAAACTTCGAGCATGCGCCAGGAGAGCAGCCATGTACCAGGTTACTAAGAGCGACTGGGGAACAAATGTGGAGTCCTATGGCAACATCCCGTTTGTGGACCTGGGGGCAAAGCCAGGAACGAATGATGATGTAGTCAAAACGGACACGACCAAAGGAACGACCTCCCTGTATGTGGCCCGCCTATCCATGGATGGTTTACATGGCGTATCCTTTGCGGGTATGGCGCCGGTGCAGACCTGGCTGCCTGACTTTACAACAGCGGGAGCGGTAAAGACCGGTGAGGTCGAGATGAATGCGGCGATTGCGCTGAAAGCCTCTAAGGCCGCAGGAGTATTCCGCAACATTAAAGTGAAATAAGGAGGGGCTGATATGAAGGTATACGCACCGAATAAGAACTACACGGGAGTCTCTGCCAGTGTGACGTTTTGTAATGGCGCGGGCGAGACGGATGATCCTCGTCTGCTGGATTGGTTTAGAGATCATGGCTATGAGGTGGAAACACCAGAACCAGAAGCACAAGAACCAGAAGCACAAGAACCAGAAGCAGCAGAAAGACCTGAAAAGAGGACGGCGAAAAAGGTGGGTGAGTAACATGCTTTATGAACCCTATGTCACCTATGAGTACTACTGTGATGTATACAAAGGCACGGTGATCCCCATGAGTGAACTGGACAAGGCCCTTAGACAGGCCAGCCGTCACATTGATTCCCTGACCTACAATCGTATTGCGGGCCGGGGATTTTCCAATCTGACGGCCTTCCAGCAGGAAACCATTCAGGAAGTGGTCTGCCAACAAGCCGATTTTGAGTATGAAAATGCGGACGAGATCAACACGATCCTGTCCAGCTACAGTCTGAATGGGGCATCCGTCCAGTTTGGCAGCAGCTGGAACATCTATACGGACAAAGGCGTGGCCATGAAGCGCGATGTGTACGCCCTGCTGTCCCAGACAGGCCTATGCTGCCGGTTAGCGAGGTGAGGCCATGAAATACCCATGCTTAGTGCCAAAACGGCTCTGTAGGACGGATATACGCGTCACATTGTATCAGGAGGGCCTATCTGAATCAGGAGGTCCTTTAGTGGCGGCAGAACTGAATGATCTTAAATGCAATTACCAAGACAGCGCAAAAATGATTATGAATACAGAGCAGAAGCTTGTGCAGTTGTCAGGCATAGCTATGTTTCCCGGCGACATCTGTCCAGAACTGCCTGTGATCAGCAGCGGAGCTGTCGTGGTCTTCGGAGCCGAGCGCACCATCATGCAGGGGATCAAGGCCAGGAATCCGGACGGAACCGTAAACTATACGGAATTGAGGCTGGTGTAATGAAGGTCAATGTTAAGGTGGAGTTGTATCAGGATAAGATCCGGCGATTGGCTAATGCAGTTACGTTGTCGGCTGAGCAGGCAGCCGAAGCTGTTAAGAGTGATATTGTTGCCAGTCAGACAGTGCCTAAAAATACAGGAGAATTGGAGCGGAGTGGGTTTATGAGGGTTTCAAAATCGAAGTATCAGATTATCTATGATACCCCCTATGCCCGGCGCCTGTACTGGCATCCAGAATATAAGTTTCGGACAGACAAGAATCCGAATGCAGGAGGACTATGGATGCAGCCTTATATCGATGGCGAAAAGAAGGATTTTTTCAAGAAGGCATTCAGAGCGAGGCTGAAAGCAAATGCAGGAGGGCTGATAAAATGACCTTAGAAGAGGTAAAGGACTGGCTGAAAACTGTTGTGCAGTCGCCCAAATGGTACATTGGGAAGATCAACGGTAACGACAAGCAGTGTATCGGTGTCTACCCCACCCAGGGGCCATCACGGGGTATTCCCGTTGGGGGCCTAAAAAACAAGTCTTATGATACAAAGGCGGTGTCCATCCTGGTGCATTGGGGCATGGATGCGGTTCAGGCCGAGTCTAAAGCCCAGGAGATATATGATGCTTTGTATGGTCAGACCGGTGTGATCTCTGGCTGGCAGGTTGTAATGTTTGATATGCGGACAGACGCGCCGGTCAGTGTAGGAACAGACGAAAAAGGCATCTATGAATATGTGATCAACTTTGTGATTTATTACAGGAAAGAGAGGTAAAGAATATGGCGAGTTTAGGAGTATTCCCGGTTTATGACCTGGTATTTAAGATCGGGACAAAAGGGAAAAAAAGTGAAGAAGCAGACATGGTGGAGATTGCCGACATGGAATCATTTGAGATTACGATTGACGGTGGCGTGGAAAATTGGACACCTATGACGACCAGGGGCTGGGCAAGGTCCCTTATGACGGCTAAAAAGTTTAATGTCAGCCTGAAGGGAAAGAGGAGCATTGGGGATCCTGGAAATGATTATGTGGCAGAAACGGCCTGGAAAGATGGGCTGGACTGCAGCACGAAGGCAGAGATCTTATTTCCAGATGGTGCAAAGTTGTCCTATGACTGTGTATTGGATGTGAAGTCCCTCAATGGTGGGGACTCTACCAACGTGGCACCATTGGAGTTTGATATGGCAGGAGATGGCCAGCCGGTCTATACGGCGGCCCCAGATAATGCATAAGAGAGGAGAAAATAGAAATGGGAAGAGCATATGACATTGCAGAGAGAATGAGGGCTGGAAACGAAAAGCCGATAGTGAAGATTGATGAGGATCACAGTTTTAAGATCAATACAGGAAAGAGCGCGGTCCTGTATATCAATGCAGTCTCAAGAGATAAGGAAAAGGATGAATTTGAGATAATGGATGATATCATCCGTGCTGCATTGGGACAGGAGGGCCTCGATTATATTGCAGAACAGGATATGCCGATGGCCAATATTGCCTTGATTGTCAACGTGATCATGGCAGCGATCGCGGACGTTCCGCTGGAGGAAGTAGAAGACGTGGAACAGGAGAAAAGCCAAAAAAAAAGCCCGAAAAGAATTAAATAGTGAATGCTGGTATGACCTCTTTGAGGACTGGGACCTGATTGAAGCGTCCTTTGCCATGCAGTATAACATCCGTCTATCCCAGACAGAAATGGACTGGAAAGAGTTTAGTACCCTTCTGGCGGGCCTCATGCCGAAAACACCGCTCGGCACTGTGGTTGGTATCAGGAGTGAAGAGGACAAGGAAGTTTTAAAACACTATACCAAGGGACAGCGGCAGATACGGGATGAATGGAGATCGAGTCATAACCCCATGGACCGCCTTACAGAAAAAGAAAAGATGGAAAAAGCCAAAGAGATACAGAGTATTCTGGCGCAGGCGTTCGGATAGAGCGCCTTTTTTAATGCATGATGCAGAAAGGAGGGAACGATATGGCGAATGACAGCGTAGGAAAGATAAGCCTTGATCTGGAAGTGCAGTCTGATCTAAGCGGTCAGATCAATGCAGTGGCCAGCCAGATTGGCAGTCAGATTGAGAGATCACTGAAAAAGGCTTCTGGATCGATGGATGCGGAAACGATCGTGCAGGGTATGTCGCAGGAGATACAGAAGCTTATGCAGAACGTCACCAGCGTGATAGATGCAGCTTTGAAGCGGTGCACGGAATCAGCAAAAGTAAATATTGATATCATTGGCGAGCATTTGAACGCCATGATAGACCGGGCGATGGCAAGGTTTACGAATGTGAAGAACCCGTTCAGCCCTGCCGAGGAACCAACAGCAACGGCTGATCCGGCAGCGCGTCCATCGCAGCCCAGGGCGCCGCCAGTGGCGCAAGTGAAAGCACCAAAGATTAACGTAGACCTAAGTGCTGACGTGCTGGAGAGACAAGCCGAGCTTATAGAAGCAGCTATGAATAACTTAGGGAAGCAGATCGATCTCCAGGAGGCAAAGCTGGCAGATCTGCGAACTGCCTATGAGCATACCTTTAATGAAGCCAAAAAGAACAAAATACAGGAACAGATCATCAAAACTGAGGGAAGTATCATTTCTCTAAAAACCAAAATTGAGGATCTGGGGATCCGGTGGGATGCTTTGACCGATAAGGCAAAGAGTTTGAGAACCGGACCGGCAGCAGTACCGGCCGCTCCTGCGCCACAGGCTCCGAGAGTTAACAAGGCCCCTAAAGTATCCGGAATTACGGATATGAACGGAGCGTTGGATAAAGCAAAGATGTTAACCATGACATCAGCAACGCAGATCAACCAGGCATTGTCCATGATCGGAAGGGGACAGGCTCTGGCTGGTATCCAGGCTGTCAGATCTGGGATAACCGGATTATTAAAGTCCGTTGGAGGCGGTCTGGTATCCGGGGTAAAGAAGGCGGCGTCCTCGGTCGGTCATCTGTTTGGGACAATTGGTAGTGGACTGCCAAAACTCATAAAAGCCGGAGCGGCTATGACGATGTTCGGAGGCCGCGCAAAAAGAGCGGGAGAGCAGTCACGGTCAGCACAGGGGGGCATGCACCGGATGCTTACTACAATGCTCCGGTATCAGATTATCATCCCGATGATCATGAGTGCGCTCAGGGGCATGGCGAAGTCTCTCTTTGCTTCCATGAATGCGAACGAACAGTTTAAGTCATCGCTGAGCCAGATCCGGTCTAACCTTAACGTGGCATTCACCCCGATCTATCAGGCTATTATGCCGGCTCTGAATGCGCTTATGTCTGCACTGGCAAAAGTCACCGGCTACATTGCGGCGTTTACCAGCATGCTCTTTGGTGGGACAGTCAGCGGCAGCGTAGCAGCAACCAAGAGTCTGGTGGCGGCTAAATCAGCAATGGGAGCTTATGGGGGCAGTGCAAAAAAAGCAGCTAAGGACGCCCAAAGCCTGACAACGGGAATTGATGAACTAAATATTCTCCAGGCTGATGAAAATGATTCTGATGGAGGAGGTGGGGGAGGCAGTGCACCAGAGATCACGGCGCCTGATATTGATACAGATCAGATGAACGTGATTGACTCCATGGCTGAAAAGGTCAGAAGTATCCTGGGACAGTTGTTTAAGCCAATGAAGGATTCTTGGGATGCAGAAGGTCAAAATGTAATCAATGCTGCCCAATATGCATTTTCCAATGTGATCAGCCTTGCCAAAGCCATTGGAACAAGCTTTATGGAGGTATGGACCAATGGGACCGGGGAATTGTTCTGCACGAACATCCTGAAACTCGTGACTATGGTATTCAACATGGTCGGGGATGTAGCAGGCGCATTTACACGGGCATGGGAGGAAGGCGGCAGGGGAACTGCATTCATCCAAAGCATTTTTGACCGTCTTAACTCTTGGCTGGAATTGATCCATACAATTGGTGAGTCACTCCGAGAGGTATGGAACAGCGGGACCGGAGAATCCATGATCGGCCATGTCCTTGAGATATTCACGAATTGGAACGATACGATCACCCATATTCGCGAGAACCTTCAGGCAGCATGGGAGGAAAATAATACCGGTACAGCAATCATCCAGAACCTGGCGGACATAATGGACGGGCTGCTGGGATCGATCGATAACGTTACCGCGTCCCTGTCGGATTGGTCTTCCAAGCTTGATTTTACTCCGATCATGTCGGCCATAGAAGGGTTGTCAGAAGCATTGAAACCCTTTGGGGATAAACTGGGTAAAGGACTGGAATGGCTGTTTACTAATGTCCTGGAGCCCCTTGGAAAATGGGCGATTGAACAGGCCATACCTGCGGCGATTGATGCAATATCAGGAGCACTTGGAGTTCTAAATGGGATCTTGGATCTGCTTACCCCATTGGCTGAGCTGTTGTGGAATAATATTCTGCAGCCACTTGCCTCATGGACCGGGGGTACGATTGTAGAAATTGTTCAGGGGATCACAGATGTCTTCCGTGGGTTAACAGATATCTTCACAGAGATTTCAAATGGGACAGACTGGGGCACGATCGGGCAAATGCTTTGGGAAGGCCTGATCAATGGTATTGTATCATTTGGAGAATGGGCCTGGGGAAAAGCCAAGGAAATTTTTTGGGGGATTGTGGATACAGTAAAGAATCTATTTGGTATTCATAGTCCGTCTACGGTATTTTCGGAAATAGGTACCTTCTTAATCGAAGGTTTCTTAAATGGGATTACCGCAGCATGGGAAATGGTGACGGGTGCTGTCAGCACACTGTTGGCTCCGCTCACGGAATTGTTTACTGGATTTGTAGACAAGGTCACCGACAAAGTATCTTCCTTATGGGAAACGTATTTAAAGCCGTTTACATCGTGGTTTACGGATACCATGGGGCCGGTTATTGATGAGGCACTCTCAGGGCTGACAACCGTCTTTAATAACTGGAAAGAGGGCATCCAGGAAACGCTGAGACATGTGAATAACGCTCTTGGCGGCCTGATGGATTTTATAACAGGAGTTTTTACCGGTGACTGGAAAAAGGCATGGGAAGGGATTAAGACATTTTTCAGCGAGATATGGGAGGCCATGAAATCCCTTGCAGGTACAATCATGTCTGCCATCAGCGGCACCATAGGTACGGTACTTGGCGCAATTAAGAGTACGTGGGAAAGCATCTGGAATGGCATCAAAACCTTTATATCCAATCTGTGGGACGGCATCAAACATAAAGCGGAGGAAATCTTTAACGGAATCCGTGATAAACTGGCTGAAATATGGGACAGCGTAAAACAGACCATTGAAGAAAAATGGAATGCGATCAAAGAGTGGTTTGACGATATCTGGAAAAAGATTAAGGATATCTTTAACATAGATGAGATGGTCGAAGTCGGAAAAGGCATCATGAACAAACTCTGGGAAGGCTTAAAGTCGGTATGGGATGACATTGCTGGCTGGCTACAGGGAAAAGCAGACTTCGTTGGAGGAGTATGGGACGGTATCGTTGACGGTGCCAAAAATCTCTTTAAAAGTGCCAAAGAGGACGCCGAGGAAGATGATGACGGTGGGGGCGGTGATGATTGGGATTATGGGACCGACTCCCCAGTTGAAGGACACGCAAGTGGAGGTTTCCCAAAATCGGGCCAGATGTTCGTGGCCAGAGAAAATGGATTACCAGAGATGGTTGGAAGCTGGGGTGGAAGGGCCGCAGTTGCAAATAATCAACAGATCACGCAGGGGATCACAGCAGCAGTGCAGAGAGGCATGAGCTCATGTTTGGCACCACTGGTCAACAGTGTGTCCCGGATCATGGATCAAACAACGCCGCGTCTTACATCAGTACGTGACAATAGCGTCAGCTATAACAATGATGAAACAATGCAGGAAATGGCTAACCGTGCCGCTGCGCTGGCATCCCAGCAGAATAGCAGTGACATGAGTGAGCAGTACCTCTCGGTCATGGTGGAACTGTTAAGAAATATCATTGACCTGATCGAACGGATGGACCTGACGGTGAACATTGATATCCGGGAGATCAAAAAGAAACTGGTGGAACTAGATAAGCGCAGTGGTTACTCATTTGGAAGTACATAAGGAGGCGGTAACACATGGCAATCATCACAATCAATGGCCGGGCGTTCCCGGGTCCTGACAAAGGCGGGAAACTGACAGTGGCCACGAATGTATCCCAGGGCAAGAACGCCTTGGGGGAGTTTGTGGGACAGAAGGTAGGGCGTGATCAGTATAAGTTTGACAGTCTCCAGTGGAAACTGCTGGATGCAAAGACCTGGTCGGATATGTTAAAGGAGTTTGAAAAGTTTGTGGTCGTTGCGCGGATCCCGGATATGGTCAACAATAACTGGATCACCATCAAGATGTATCCAGGGAACCGGACAGCGGAACCGATTGAATTTGACGCAGACGGCCTCCCAACCTTGTACCAGAATTGCAAAGTGAATATCGTAGACTGCGGGGTGATTGAATAATGCAATCAGCAACACAAGAATACAAGCAGTCCATGGAGCTGATCCCCCGCAATCAATCCTACATGGTAGTAACCATAGGTGTCATCAATCAGGTAGCCCAGAAGGATTCCTCTGTGGCAGCAGAACATGGTGCTGAATACAGCTACCTATCTAATTTTACACGGTTGTTAGACAACTATGACGTAGAACTGGAATACGCCACCCTGGAGCAGGATCATTGGAGGGCGGATGGATCCATGGTATTTCCGCCCCGGCCCGAGGAGGTAGATTACCTGTACAACAACGGTGTTATCTCAAAGGGATTGCTGGGGCCTATCTGCTTTACGTTTGGGGCTGCCTATGATATCCGTGGCCTGACTATCAACTGGGGACAGAATTACCCGGTGGACTTTAGTATTACCAATGGGACCAAAACCGTGGAATATACCGGAAACGATTTAAGCTACTGGACAACCGATGAGATATTCGATGGGACGGAATACCTGCTGATCACGCCCACAAAGATGGTCAATGGTCAGGGACGCCTGCGGGTCCAGAAGATTCTTATGGGTATGGGGATTAGCTTTGAGAATAAGAAGATCCAGAAGGCTATCAAGACAGAGTATATCAGCCCAATCACGGGGGAACTGTCTACCGTGGACTTTTCACTGCAGATCGAAAATTATAACCGTTTGTTTGATGTGGAAAATAAGGCAAGCGCCATCCACTATCTGGAGGTGGGACAGGAAGTTACTGTCCGTTACGGCTACGATGTCCGGGATGATAAAACCGTGTGGATGGACGGCTGTGTCACCTATCTGTCCGATTGGGAAGCAGATGATACCATGATGAGTTTTAACAGCAAAGATAAGATAGATGATCTAAGTGACATATATTACCGGGGCCTGTACCGCCCGGAAGGGATCACGTTGTATGATCTGGCATTGGATGTCCTGACAGATGCCGGGCTGGACGAACGGGCCTATGAACTGGATGAGTACCTGACAAAGGTCACGGTGTACAATCCGCTCCCCTGCGTGACACACAAAGAGTGCTTACAGATCATAGCCAATGCCGGCCGGTGCAAGCTGTATCAGGACCGTAAGGGGATCATCCGTATCCAGGCAGCCT
>NZ_JYHN01000077.1:0-20697 GCF_000954015.1 Clostridium sp. FS41 | reverse complement strand
CCGTACTCACCGTCCCTGTACTGATAATCGGCTGGGGATAATCTGGGCTGGGGGAGGGCTTGCCGCCGGTATAGGGTTCCCAAGGCTTTGCTGTTGCTCCTTCGTTTAGCATAACCTGCGGTTCCGTGATGTAATCCGAGGAATCCTGCTTACGGAACGATATTCCCAGGAATCCCTCCTGTGTCAATGTACAGGTATATCCCGCGCCGTCCGCAATACTGGTACTGCTATTGTTTAGTATCCCGTCAATGACTGTTTTTACGATCATTACTCCACCAGGAACTGATAATGTATATGTGCCGGCCGGCAGACTGAGCCAGACTGTCCGGTAATTATTGTCATTGGTTCTGGTCCCATCAATATTCGTTAGGAATCCAGGATACAGAT
This sequence comes from Clostridium sp. FS41, assembly GCF_000954015.1. Taxonomy (NCBI): domain Bacteria; kingdom Bacillati; phylum Bacillota; class Clostridia; order Eubacteriales; family Clostridiaceae; genus Clostridium; species Clostridium sp. FS41. The sequence continues at coordinate 20,310 of NZ_JYHN01000077.1, read as the reverse complement.
TACCGTCTGTCAGCAACTGCGCCCCAGTCGTTGCCACCTGCTCACTCTTACCTGCTATATTTAGATTTAGCAGCGGATCATCCCCTGCATCATCCATGGTTACCCGGCCTATTCCTGATGCACTCCTGACAGCAGCACCGTGGGTGTCTATGGCTGATACGGTAGCTGCCGTACCGTCAAATCCTACTACTTCTGTCGCCTGTTCTGCGGCTGCCTGTGCCTGTTGGAAATAATATTTGGCGTTATCCTCAGCGTCCCCATCTTCCATTCCACCTACTGCATATCGCTGTGACCTGCTGGCATAATGCTTTGCATTGTTATCCTCAAACCCAGTTCCTCCAATAGCCCATCCCTGCGCTGTACCTGCAGCCTGTTCCGATATCCCTTTTGCGGTCTGTGCATCCAGGGTATATTGCCTGATGGTAGACAGCACTGTAGGCTCCAGCTTTGCAAGAGTAATTTTCCCGTCAGGTATATCTGCCGAGATGTTCTTGCCATTAACTGTCATTTTAATCGTATCCGAACTTGAAAATGTATAGGTATCAATAAATTTTGATAGAGATACCTTCTGTTTTGTCCCATCAGCCAACTCAAGCACAAAGTTGTCATCCTCCAGATAGCAGTTAAGTGCGATCTTCTCTGCGGCAGAATCATGTTCCACCTTTGACCCGTTGAACCGCGTAAATGTCATTACGCCTGTGGTATCATCCATCTCGAAGTCCACAAAAACATTAGCCATATCCGATGCATCTGCCTTATCCTGTGCTAATATAAGGATACGGTTATCCATCTCATTGATACCGTCCTCTATATGATTCAGGTGCACTTCGTTAATAGGAGACTCTATGCTTGGCTTATTCCTCCAAGTAAATGGATAATAGTACTTAGACAGTGCCGTTGCTGCTCTGCTCATCCTGCTCAGTAATCCCATCCTGATCACTTCCTTTCTTCGGTTTCAGATATTCTTCCAGTGGCTTTCCTGATTCCAGTATAGTGGCTGCCGTAGCCAGTTTCCTTGCTGCCTCGATCCCGGTAAGGCTAAGGCTGTTTAAAAAACTCATCACTGACTGTATATCCTTCTGACTGTGTACAATCATTCCTTCATTACTTGGCATGTAATACCTCCTTCAATTTACTGATCTGTTCTTGCTGTGCTTGGATAGCCCCGGACAGCAAGGCAACATAGCTTGTGTATGGCAGGGCATAAAATCCGTCCAGCATGGTATACAGTGGCAAGTCTGATTCTATTTCCGCTACATCCTGTGCCACGAAACCCATGTCTTTCTCATCAGCTCCCACCATGTAAAATGTCATTGGCTTTAACGCCATTGTGACAGCAAGAGCTGCCTCTGGGGAAATAGGATTAATATCGCTTTTCATTCGGCGATCACTCCACCACTCCCCGGCCCTGCTACTATATATCTGGGTACACTGGATATCATCTGCATATATGTCACCAGACACTATATCCCGCATCTCAGACGATCCATTAACTGTCAGGCGGTCAATATTGGCATTTTGGGCGGACATTGTACTGACGCCAATGGAGCTGGAGTTTGTTGTCCCGGATATATCTGCCATTATCAGCTTAATATTTTTGGCTACCAATCCTCCAGATGCATCCCAAGTCAAATTGCCATTGGCCGCACCACCAGAGCCATCCGCGTTCACATAAAAGTTGCTGCCCTTAAAGACAAAATGCCCAGCCTCCATAGTAATGCAGGATCCTGCCTTATTAACTTCCAGATTAATGGATGCTATCAGATCCCCACGGCTTACCTTGGCTTCAATTTGTCCGGCCAGGACGCTTATGCTGCCAGCCAGTTCCACTTCCTGATCTGTTGCCCGCTTTACTTCTGCGGTTATCTTGTCGGATACCACTTTAAGCTGGGCTGTGGTCTGCTTTTCCAGGTCCGTCACCGTGGCAGATACCTCATCCACACTCCGTACTATGACGGCCGTCTTACCCTTAAGCTGTATGATCTCATTCTGAATGCCAAAACTCTGCGCTTGTGTTTTGGTCCCCTTGGCCTCCACGGTATCCATCATTGCTTGTATGCCGCTCATGGTCCTGGTAAGCACAAATGTAGCTATCTCCATGTCTGTGGTGATAGCCCTCAGACCATCCCCTACCTCGATCCACGGCATAGCGTAGGATGCTATCTTAGCTGGCCGGTATGTCTTTCCGGCAATGGTGTCATAGATGGACCATGCCAGTTTTGTTAGATCCGCGCTGCCCAAACCATAGACAAGGAAATTACCCTCCACTATATAGGTATTTCCACCGGAGCCAACCACGGCACCTATGTCTCCTTCTTCCTGACGTACCTGCACCCGGTCTATCCCGTCAATCAGATAGTCCTCATAGGTAATTGATTTATAATATTCCAGTTCCTCCGCAGCGGCCCATCCAGACTGTGGATACAAGTCATCACCAGGGTACAGGGTATCAGATGGATACAAGCCGGTATCCTGTAGGCTTACATATACTAATGTCCCCGTACGGTCAAAATGCCCAAACACGCCATTAATCTCACAGATGGCTTTAAGCACATCCCGGCCACATAATGATTCAGGGCTGATAGTCTTACCAACCACCAACCCGTCATTGATAAGCGCCATCTGCTCCTGAGGAACCCCTATCTCATCACACAGGCTATCCCTCAAGTCCTTGACTGTATGGGTGGCATCGTCCGTAGGATACATGGCATGATACCAATCTGACACATCCACATCAAACTTGACCATCCTGTCATAGGCCGTGATTTTCCGTTTCCTACGGTCTGCTTGCCGGATCACACTGTCCACCACATAGATTCCATAGGCCATCTTATAATCACCTATATTCAGTGTGGCAGCAAACTCTCGTCCCTCAATCTCATCCTCAACATCGGCAACAGTGATCACAAACTTGGCTGCCTCACAGCTGCCCCAGACGATGTTATTTCCAGACGATAAGTTTTCGGTAAGGTTTAAAGTCTCCGCACATATCCGGTCCAATCCAATAGTTAGCCATGCCGCTCCAGCATCAGCAGGATACAGATCATCGGCTGGATACAGGTCATTAGATGGATACAGTGTATCTACTCCACCATCAAAAAAGGACAGTTCCAGATGTTTCACTGTCTCTGCCCTGTTATTGTCTGACCGGCACCGCTGCTTTATAATCTCCGGTACATCCAGCACCTTACCACCTCCTTAATACTCAATTAACGCCAATCTGATGGAATTATACCGTATATCATTATCGGAGGAGTCATAATAGTTGAATTGTATTGTTGGATAGTAAAACTCCCCTGTATAATATCCTAATCTTTTGTCATTCCAATATCTTACCTGCATTTTATCTTTATCTGGAAAAAACGACATCAGCTCATCCAAATCTGTCAAATGCACCATATTAGGTGTATTCCATTCAATCTTTGTTCTGGTATGTGGCAATACATTCCGGTGCAGCACTCCATATCCATCCTGGTAGCTATCCTCATCCTGTTTCTGGTCTGGGCTTGCCCCATATGAGCTATGCGCTATATATTTCATTGGAAGTTTCGTTCCTTCAATTTCAAGTAGCCAACCTTTATAGTCAGACGCTGCCATATGCACCACCTCTTTCTTGGCATAACAAAAGCACCCAGTTCCCCAGGTGCTTTTACTATTTATTCGCTTATCAGTTCCACATAATACGCTTTAATAGCAGGAACTTCCTCCTTTGTTCCTGTCAAGGCTCTTTTTACTTCTTCCATACCCGTAAATATAGCATAGATTTTTAGCACATCATCTTTCAGAATTTTCATGTCATCACCGATTCGGCTGTCATACATAAAATATTCATCGTCAGCGTAAATCTCATATCCGTCATTGTCTGTAAGCACCCTATAATATTGGCTATCATCAAATAATCCGCCCTGCATGATTTGCTGAACTTTGGCTGTAATTACAATTCGCTGGCCTATATAGTCCTCTGGATTTCGCATTATCTTTTTATATCCTATCTCTTGGCAGGATGCTTTAAATTCATCTGGAGTTTCAGCAATTTCAACCGGTTCTTCAATAGTTGATTCCAAAATGGTTTCCGATGTAGTCTCCTCACTCTGCACAACATCAGTATTAATGTTATCACTGGAGGCTGAATCACTATGAGATATGCCACCTATAGCACCTATCAAAAACAATATTATAGGTATTAAAAACAGTTTTTTTATAAAATACCAGTTGTGTATCCAATACCACCAGTAAACTATTCCGATTACTGCAAACATACCACAAGAAACTACTGTTAAATTCATGAATAATTCATACATATTTTACATCCCCCTTGCACTTGACATTATATCAAAGAACAAAGGTGATGTAAATCATTATGTCAGCCCTAATTGTCTACCCGTCTGCTTTTTATAATCATATGCTCCAGCCATCCATAGGTCAACTACATCATCCTTATTTACTCCCGGTTTTGCAAGAATCATCCGTAAAAGCTCATTCTGTTCCCGTAAAAGCTGGTTCTGTTCTGTATTGGCTGCATATACTGCTGTTGCTATACCATCAGTAATCTGGTCCTTATTAGCCACGGCAGTTCTGCCACCCATCCGGCCAACCAATTCCGGCCCTGCTTCACTGGCGAGGAAAAGCTGTCCTTTATCCGGGAACCCTCCACTCGCAAATGTAGGTATCTTTCCAAGGCTGATTTCTCCGCCTTCATATACCGTCTTTCCCATGACTGTAATTGGGTCAATCGTAAATGTAAGCTTTTCATTCAGCCATTTGGCAAAATCATTCCATATCTGTTTTGCTGCATCTACCGCTGCATCAAATGCCGCCTTAAACCCTTCCTTTATTCCGGTCAGGCCAGAGGTCCATTTCTCCTTCGTGAACCATTTGGCAACATGTTTATCCCACCAACTCTGTATATCCGTTTTCCACTGTAATACGGTTTCATCCCATTTGGTTTTTAGGCTGGTTTTGATTGTATTGTATAAATTACTCCACTTCTGTATTGTAAACCATGGTGCAATATGCTGGTTATACCATTCATTTAAAGATGTTGTCCATTCCCCAAAAGTAGCCCTGAAACCTTCTATAATACCCTCCAGGATATATTTCCCATAAGGTTCCATCTTCTTTGCTGGAGAATGGATGCCAAATATATCACATATTTTATCCACAATCCATGTTAGTAAATCCGCAATGGGTTCTATCAAAAATGATACACCAGCCGTCAGGCCCGATGCTATTCCGGCAACGATGTTGACACCAAAATCAATAAAATTATCAGATGAAAATGCCTTGTCAAAAAACTCTTTGGCGGTTCCAAGTAATGATTTGGAAAAACTCCAGTTAAAAAGTGTATCACCAAATCCTTTCCAGAATTTTGTTGCCCACTCACCGCCTCGTATGCCATCTAATATAAGGCCTATTATACCTCCAATCAAAGCACCTATAGGCCCACCAAACATGGCACCAATACCTGTACTGACAGCAATTAAAAGCCCTTCTCCCATTGCATTAAGGACACTCTCTCCAAAGTTTTCTCTGATAAATTCATCCACACCGTCAATTATCGCGTTTCCAATAACATCAAATGCTGGTCCTCCAACAAACCCTAATGTAAGTCCTGTAAGTGCCACCTTGATTCCGCTCAACGTAATTCCTGTCGATGCAATGGATGCGAGAAGTCCTTTAGCAATGATTCCTGCCACACCAGCAAATTTAAAACCTGCTATGGCCAAGAGTATGGCTGATTCGATTGGCGCCGCATCTGTAAATCCAGCATATAATTTAATACCTGCACTGATAGCATCTATGATTACTTTGCCCGATTTAGCAAGAATGGTATCCCAGTCTAACGCCGCAAAGAACTCACCTATTTTCTGTCCTATCAAAAACCAGTCTGTATTTTCCAGGGCTGTCGCAATAGTATCTATCCATCCTATCACGAACACTGATGCTGCACTTCCAAAGGCTGAAAAATCAAATGTTGAGAAAAACCCATTAATGCCTGTTGCAATGGAAAGTCCGAAATTGGTCCAGTCAAACTCCTTTCCAAATTCCAGGGCCGCATACAAAGCTGTGTTGAGTGCCCCACCTATGGAATGTCCCACCTCCCAGAATAAGTCTGGGGATATAAGTCCATTGAGGAACTGCGCAAATCCACGTCCGAAGCCCCTTGCGGATTGATAGGCATCATTCCAGTTTATTTTGCGCAAAGCATCGGTTATTGCGGCTCCGATATATGCCCCAACGGAATAGTAATCTCCTACCTTAAAAGCATCAATGATCTTACTAGATATCAGATCTGCCTGGGCCTGTACATTTTCCATACCAAGGTCGAGATCTCCCAGGATACCGCCGCCACTGCCCCCTGAGCCTCCACTTGAATTACGACTTGAACTTAGGTTATTCAATTCATCAAATTTGGCAAGCTGCCGGTTCAGTTCCTTCGCAGATCCTGCAGCACTGCCCATATTGTCTGCTATATTCCCAGATGATCCTGCGGCTGAATCCATAGAATCAGCTACGTTATTGCTACCACCAGAGGCATCTCCAAAGATTGCTACAGTAAACGCCTTAAAGTACGCTGCCAGTGTTTGAAGCTTCTCCAGAATGGTATTGATCACTGTAATAACCGGCGTAAATGCATTAATTAATCCCTGGCCAATGGTAGCCTTTAGACTCTCAAACTGGAGTTGCAAAATCCTTACCTGATTCGCCCATCCGGTTGACGTCCGGGCAAAGTCTCCCTGCGCATCCGACAGCTGCGACATTACGAACTGATAACGCAGCATGACCTTTTCCTGTTCGGTCATCTTCGCTGTGGTCTTTCCAAATCCATTGTTTAGGGCATACTGATCCAGGGCTGTCTGGGTCATAACAACGCCGAGATCCTTGAGTGATTCTGTTTCACCCGTGAAAATGCTCTTGAGTTTTAAATAGGCAACATCCTGTGATAAGTTGTAAAATGATGCTACGTCACCTGTAAGACCCGTAATGGCCGCTGACATGTCATATCCGGCATTTCCAGTAATCCCAAAGGATTTCGCCATAGCTCCATATGTACCCATGTATTTCTTGGCCATTGTTTCCGACAAGCCGAATGATTTTGCTGCATCTTGTGCAAACTCATTTACCTTGCCGGACATGGATCCAAAGGTGACATCCACCACATTTTGGACTTCCGCAAGGTCCGAACCAAGGTCAATGCACGACTTTCCAAACGCAACAATGGCACCGATACTCAGTACCGATGCCACTATTGCGCCTACCTTTTTCCATGAGTTTGCTATCTTGGCTGTCTGCCGTGAAATCCGGTCAGTAACCTGTGCCGTCTTGGCCTGCACTTTTTCCATCTGCTCCTGATATGGCTTCGTGTAAGCTTCTATGATAACTTTAAGCTTTTCGAGTGTTATTCCGCTTCCGTCCGTTATCCTCACCACCTTCCTGCGCTATATTTTCAGCTTAACCCCCGCCGCCTGCGCATCTCATTGTATCTTGCGGCATACTCCCTGCGTGATTCCCTGGCCTGTTCCAACTCCTCCGCCTTCTGCCGCTCTTCAAACGCTTTTTTCTCATCTGCAAACAATTCCGGGTATGCATCCCACACATGCGGCAGGACTATTTCATTTTTATCATCAAACAGCTTCTGCATATGTATTCCCAAGAGATCCGCAAGCTGGAAGCGTGAGGATATTTCCTCCTTCACTCGCCGCTGTTCTTTCTGGGTGTATGACTCCATCAAGTCCCGGATCTCTCCAAGCGAATACTCCCAGAACTCCCCCGGTCTTATCCCGCAGTCTAGTGCTAAAGGATAAAGATCATAAATGAGATCGGATATGGTTACATCTCGTCCTTGAGATCCTCCCTCTTGTCCATTACACTCTCCCTCTGGTTCTCCGTAAAAAAACCGCTTACCAGCATAATTTCCATGATCACATCAACCATAAGGTCCATCTGGGTTCCGCCCTCTTCTGCATACTGATCATACAGAGCCTGTACATCTTTATATTTAACGCCGTGTTTCCAGGGCGTCATGGCTGCTTGGATAACCGTCAGCATGATTCCTAATTGCGGAATCCCACCGCTCTGCATAATCAATGTCACCAGATTACAGCGGAATTTCTCTTCCAGCTTGCAAATCTGCTGAGTGGTAAGCTTAAGTTTGTAATCCTCTCCACCCACAGTCCAGTATGCAAAAGCCTTTCTTCTGTTCTTAAGTTCCTCGACTGTCTCAACCTTTTTCTCGGCTTCATTCTCTTCATCTAATCCAAACTGTCCCATATTCCATTATCCTCCTTATTCCGGGTCTGTTACTGTAAGATCACTCTGTAACGATATTGCCAGATTAAACTCAATCACGCCATTCACTCCACCGCCGGTCCTCTTGACGGACACCTGACCCTCAAACTCTGTGGTGGTACCATCAACCAGCGTTTCCTGGAAGGATAACACCTCGCCAGAATTCTGTGCGACCCGCATCACACGGTATGGACAATCTGCTTTTGAGTTATCATACTTGAATTTATATGTGATATCTCCAGCATCACCAATGCCATTTTCGTACTGCTTATTCTTATCCGTCAAACAGGTATTCTCAACCTTTTCCGGATCGATTCCCATCTCCGGTATCTCCTTCAACCCCGGAAGGTCCGTGTAAGTGGCCCCGCCAGATTTTTTATATCCTAGCTTTGTTCCATTCGCTAACATTTATTATCTCCTTTCTTACATGTTGTGGTAGACCTGCCCGGTTTCCACGTCAATCACCATCTCATAACGCATCTGCTTATGTTTCCTTCCACTTGGATCATCCACATCCTGACATCCAGTGCGCAACAGACCTAATTTTGCAATAGCTGCATCCACAGCCACGGTGGCAGCGGATGTGCTCTTACGATGCCATATATCAATACGGTATCGTACATAGGCTTTCTGTTCCTTCATGTCTGTGTATTCAACCACTTTGTTATCCTCTTCCATGTACTGGACCGCCAGGTCCTTCTCCCAGTCCTTAGGATAACAATCCGTCACATTGTCTGTGACCGTAAGCAGCGCAGCATATACCTCATCCTTAACATTGATCATTACTTACACGCCTTTCTTAATTCTCGTTTCAGGGCATTCTCCAGCCTCTCCACTACCTTGTCCTCATTATCCTTTAAGGCAGGATACATAAATGGCTGCGCCGGTTGGCCTGTACACTGGTAGAACCGTCCATCTGGTGTATCCAAATAAAACCAGTGATATTCTTCCGCTGCTTCTTTGTCCACCTGGCTTTCATGTATCCACCAGGGAGACATTGTGTAGGCTGGATTGGCAACAGGGGATATCCCTGAATGATTTGCGGCACCTTTGGGGCCAGTTCCCATCTCAACATACATAGCGTAGGCTTTATTGGTGTAAATGGTCCCAATTATCCTGTCATCCATGCTCTCTGTCATTGACTTGATGCTATTTCTCAATTCTCCATGTCGGACGGGACATAACAGCTTGGCTTCTGCTTGTATGCGTTTGGACTGCTGCCCCACAAGCCGCTCCATTTGCTGATCACAAACCTGCTCCAATGCTGCAAACTTTCTTTTCAACTCTTTTTGACCTTGAATCATAACTTTTCCACCTCCAGCGTCAGGAACCGGTAAGGGTATATAGCAACTACCCTATAATCCGGCTCCGCCTCTCCAGAGACATACAGGCATATCCCATCATTGGCCGTAATGATCGGGCCATCAGCAATTGCATAGCTTACTTTACCGGATCCCGGTACTTCCTGATAGGTTCCTTGGATTCTAAGGTTACGGATATTAGGCAATCGCTGCCCATACATCTCAGTCTGTACTTTCCCTCCTGCTGGCCACTCTTCAGCTTGGATGGATGTTGCTGGACCATACTCCGTATATAAGCTACCCTCACTATCCTTTTTAGGTATTGCTGCCCGGTGATGATACGTCCCCAGCCTGCTCCGTTTTAGCCTCATACGTCCTGCCTCCTATCCGTGCCAACCTGTACCTGTCCAGTGTGTCATAAATGTGCTTTGGGGCGTTATCAAAGCTGTATGATTCCCCTCCACCGCTCCGGCTGGACTCACCCTCTGTTCCCATCCGATTAAGGGCTATCACAGCCAAGTCTCGCACGGCCTTTTCCAGCCCTGTCACAATCCTTGTCCGTCCAGTATAGGACAGCACGAAAGCCGTGGCGTCATCCAGCAAAAGAGAGAGTAATACCTCATCACTCTCCCCTGTCAGTTTTTTCAGTATTTCGATGTCAGTCATCCATGGTCACATCCTTAAGGACCGCCAGCAATTCCGCCTTAGTCAGGGATCCGGCCCCTTCTATCCCCTTTTTCTTTGCCAGGGACTTTAATTCAGCAACGGACATTTTATCAGGAGATTTATCCTCCGACCCTACCGTTTCCGTGGCTGTACTTCCGATTTCCTGGAACCCCAAGGCTTTCAGCTTGTCCGCCTGTTCACCATCTGCAACCCGCTCCACATTATCCTTAATCAGCCTCATAATCTACCTCCTTATCCCTCAGATGGGGCAGCATCCTTGATACTCAGATAGATGCTGTCCAGTTTATTATCCAGCACCCAGATGTCGTGAAACCTCCGGTAATCCATCTGCCATGCATTCAGTTTCTGGTTGATGGTAGGGTCAAAGATACGCATGATATCCTGCTTAGTGACTGCAATGGGTGTTGTGCGCGGGCAGACAAAAAAGTTGATATCCTTCGCTGTGGTTCCTTTCACATAGCCACCCTTTTCCTGCCCTGAGGTCTTACCATCGTAGATAGTAATTGCCGTATACATACGATTGGACGGGGTGGAGATAATCGGTACCTCATCAACAGAAGGAACCGCAGTCTCAATTCCCCCTTTTGAAAACGTGGTACTTGTAATCTTCCCAGACAGCTCCATTTCCAATTCCATAATCATATCAGGTGTGGCATGGATTACAAGCGGGCCATTGTACAGTTCCCGGATCGCCTTGATCCCTTCCTTGATTTTCCGAAGGGCCGATGTCCCGGTGGCTCCCGGTGTATAACCATAGGACACCATGCCAGCCTTCTTTGCCGTGATTGTCTCTGTTGCAATCTTACTGATACGGTATGCATCAATCTCGGGAACCACAAACGTCCGCTGGAATTCTCCCATGACTGCGGCTGCTGTGGTCACAAAGTTGTTCTCGTTAATGTCGATAGGATCAATCTGGAACTTGCGGCCCCTATCCTGGGTCATCTTCCTGGTTTCATACTCCAAGGTAACTCCACCCTGCTGGTATCCATTGTCCCTGTCATAGTCTCCCAGTCCCTGTACAGACATTTTAGGGATTTTTACCTCAGCACCCCCATTGTAAATAACCTGGCCGGCATTTGCATCCATCCATCCTGTAACGGCCTCCCGGATTGCTACCTTATCCAAAGTGTTCTGAAAAAGTGTTGCTGTTGTTAATGTGTTAATTGCCATAGTCTTCTATCATCCTTTCTTATATGCTTCCCATCATCAGGTTTTCTACCTGTTTTGCAAGGTCATCATCTCCACCTGTTGGTGCTTTCTTCGGCGGCGTACCGCCCTTCAGCTTCTCTTCCACAGCAGCCTGTACGGCCTCCTGGAAGGCTTTCTCTACAGCAACCATGGATTTATTACATGATTCCGCATCCGTGTAATTCAACACTTCTGCAAGCCCTACAGGTAGTTTCTTTTCAGCCAGCGTATTCTTCGCCTCGGCCATCAGCTCCCGGCGGGTTATGTCCGCTTCACGGGCTGCCAATGCTTTCTCATGTTTCTGTTGCAAGTATAAGGCTTTCTCTTCTTTCGTCATCTTTGCCAGCTTTTCAGCTTCGGATAGTTTATCATCCGTAAGAACCTTCCATTTCTCTTGTGCTTTTGCAAGTGCTGTCTCAATGCCCTTTTGCATTCTACGATCAAACTCAGCTTGGTGTCCATCCTTTAATAGATCATCAAATGATGGGGGATTTTCTTTCTCTCCTTCATCTCCTGATGTTCCACCATTCTCACCTTCAGTTCCCACTCCGTCACCATTGCCGCCTCCGGCCCCAGCGCCGTCTCCACTTGCTGCAAAAAGCTGCAGGTTCATTGGCACTCGTTCCCTGCTCAGTTCTGTTCTCATTAATTACTCCTTTCCGCCCCAGCCTGTTCATTCGCCCAAGCCGTTGCATAAAAATAACACCCAGGAAAGTCCCGCGTGTATATTCTCTATAATCGTCACTCTACTATTTCCCATTTTGTAGAGAGCAGTTCCTCAATACTCTCTCGCCAAGGCCATCTCCCCAACACTTGACTGTCCACATACAAATATGGTTCTGTCATATCGCTGTATTCATCTGGAAACTTCATTCGTATAGTTGTGTCTTTTGTCCAGTGTGGAAGTCTCATTCCCTTCCCATTTTTTACTTCTTCAAACGCTTTTCCTACGTTCATCTCACTTCTTTTTCCTCCTTTTCAGCTCCTTTTCCTCAGCTTCTTTGTTTCCCTTGACATATTTATTATGCCATTGTTCGTATGTCATGTTAGCGGGTACTGTCTCTGCCCTACCAGTGGCTGGATTCCTGGCCCTTCGCTGCATCTGAGACAATTCATCATCCGAGATATCACAGATGGTTGTGGACCGACACCATGGATGCATAGGCGGACAATTAAGGCCGGGCTGCTGCTCAGACACCTTAAACCGTTTACCATCCAATTTCCGGCATACGGTTGATGTCTTAAGATCTAGGGTTGCCACATAGATATATGTCTCAATGCCGCACTCCTCATAGGACTGCATTTCCATCTGGTTTGCCAAGTTGCAGGATTCAGTCCGCACCAATCTCCGGGCATTGCTGGCCCCCTGGGCATACTTGTTGGATATGATATCGGCCACCTCACTGTCAGTCCGGCCTGTCACCATGTTGATCAGCAACTCCTGCTTTAGGTCCTGCGCAAGCGCCCTGGTATTATGCCAAATACGGTCTGAGTAATTGGAACCAGACCATTTGCTGTTAATCACCCGGTCTATTGCCTTGTGATCTATCACGGCAAAAGAAAAACCCAGCCCAGTCCGTTGCTGGATATCAAAGATGGATCTGTAATATGCTTCATTCGCAAGATCTACATAATGGCTGGTGCTCCTGGCCTTTTCCTGCCCGTAGACCTGCCGCATGGTCAGATCGATCTGGTTCTGCAATTGTTGGAGCCGTTCAAGCCGTGCCTGAAATGCAGGGCTTTCCAGTTCTGCGAGGATGTCCGCTGCTGTCTGTCCCCTCCCAGGCGCCCTTAATGCCTGTTTCAGCTCGTCCAGGGAGGTCTTGTCCTTTATCTCATTAAGCAAGCGGTAAGCCTCCGCATCTGTCAGATGATGCTTGCGCTTGTACCGCTCAAATATCTTATCCAGTTCATGGCTGATGTACCCTGATGCTTTTTGATACAGCTTTGCGATATTGTCCGCCGTGTCCTCCGCAGACTTCATGTAATCAAACATCCTCTGGGCCTTCCGGCGCTCCCAGTATGACAGGCTACTCATCTACATCACCCGGCTTCTTATGTACATCCGGTTCATCCTCATCTCCAGTTGGCGGGGTATTACTCCCAAGACCAAACATGGCCTGCTGCTGCTTTAACGCCTCGTTGGCTTCCTTTTCCACCGCAGCAACCTCCGCGTCCACATCATCTACAAACGGTACCTGAGACAGCAAAGTCCTTTTGCTTATCTTTCCCCAAAAATTAGAGGTAATCTGACTGATTTCCAGGAGGTTTTTAGGAAGCGCACGGGTAAATGTTGGGGTGATGCCGGATATATCAATATTTATCGCTCGGCTCTTACTCAACCATCCTGAAAACAGACGCATCCGCTTACGCAGCCCTTTTTTGTAATACCGTGTCTTAATCTTGGTGATATTCTCCATCCCCAACAGCTTAAACTCCATTGCAACCCCGGATACATTCCCACCAAAGGATTCATCTGTCATACATGGAATGTGTGAGAATTTATGTATATCCTGCTCTACAGCTTTTTTTAATATTTCCACTCCCGTCTCATCGAATGTCCGAGTCAGATATTCCGCTTTTGCATCCTTAGGAAGTTCCAGAAGTTTATCATCCTTAAGCCGTTGCGCTGCTGTTTTTCCATCAGCATCCTTCGTATCTTCATCTCCAAGCAGCGCGCCATACAGGGCAAGAATAGAATCTATAAACTGTTCCTTGTCGGTGATACGATCGCTCATAAGTGCATTGTATGCATCTATCAGTGGTATCTGCAGTTCAAAGTCTCCTATCGCAAGCTTATTATTCCTGTATTCAATTATTGGGACTTCACCGAAATAATGAGGGGATGGTGTCTCCATAAGCGCCTGTGTACCTTCAATATTCTGTATATTCAATACATACTTATATTGTTTGGTGAGTACTGTTGCCACATAGACCGTCTGATGTTTATCACTATCATCCTTCTTGGCATAATAATAGACCGCAAATAGTTCCTTCTGCTCAATGGTGTCATCATAGACCACAAATGTGTTTTCAGGCTCCAACGTCTTGATTGTCAGGTCAGTACCGCCTTCTTCTGGATACACATATTCATAGCACCGCCCATATATAGACAGGTCAAGTCCATTATCACCATCCGCCTCATCAGCTCCGGCAACCTCAAATGCGTCCATCAGCGGTTTGATGTCCTGCTGGCTTTTGTAACTTACGGGATTTCCGATAAAATAAGAACTGGCTGTGTCTGATATATCCTTTGCATGGTTGCAGACCAGCTTTGTCTTTCTCTTCTCCCCCAGTATCTTGTGTTGTCCTTCGTAATATTGTTTCAGTTTCTTTAATCTCCGCACTTCCTTCTGGTGTTTCATAATTAAGGTGCGAATTGCTTGTTTATCAGGATTCAGTTCATCCCATCCCTCACGCGGCATTGTGTATGTATATATGTTCACCACCTCCTTAATGTAACCCATAAGCGGACTTTTTCTTAATTCGGGCATTTCTGTTATTCAGTATCGTATAACAGAAATATCTAACTGCGTCCATTGCATGATCATGCTGTTTAATCGGCTTATCCTCACCGCGTTCTGCCGCTTTTGGATCCCAGATGTAAGAAGAAAACTCCATGATCGTATTCTTACATGACTGGTTAAACATAATCTTTTCTGTATTCAGCAATGTTGCCACCAGCCTGATCCCGTCCTCTACATCATTGTCTGCCTGGATAACTGTAAATCCATGCTTATTAAGTTCTGCAATGAATGAAGCTGCTGATGGGTCCACAATCACCGCCTTAATGGATGTTTCGTCCAAAAACTTTATTAAATCCCCTGCATACTCGGCATCTGTCTTCTGTATACCCTTATCCCTTCCAGAATAGTAATACTCCCTGATACAATACCACTTTCCGTCCCTTCCCTTATTCCACAGCAGGAACACTGTGGCGTTCTGCGTACCATAATCAATGCTCACATAACGGCCGCCATCAATCAGCACCTGCACAAACTCCAGAATAGCTTTTACATGGCGCTCCTCGGAAAACATATCGTAGATGATGCCTTCAGCCATAGCCCATAAGCCCAGTATATAACGTTTAAAAAAGACACCAGTATACATAGATCGGTATCTGGACTTAATACGCTCTGACAGACTTAAGTTATCCTCCATTGTGAAGTGCAGGACAAGCAGGTTCTTCTCTTTTGCCTTATCCAGCCAGTTTAGCTTAAACCAGTGGTATGGTCCGTCAGGGTTGCAGTTGAACCAGTACTTACTTCCATCTACGGAACAGCGGCCGGTTGCCTGATTAACGAAACTTTCTGGCATCAGCGCAACCTCATCAAAAAACACGCCCGCCAGGGTAATTCCTTGAATCAAGTCCTGCGAACTCTCGTCCTTGCCTCCGAAGATATAAAAATGATTGGTAACTCCATTCCGGCTGATCTCGACCAGGTTATCCGCCCGATGATCCGACACGGAAAAGCCACGGCTTTTAAGCATCAACTTAAGGCTCATCAATACGTTACGCCGGAAGCTTCCGATCGTCTTGCCGCACATGGCAAAGTTCTGATCGGAGTAATTCGTCATAGCCCAGAATACGAACGACAGTGACATACATACTGTTTTACCGGATCTGATTGCACCGTCTGCGATAATCCCGTCTTTGTCTTTTACCGGAGATGTATCACACCACCAGTTAAGTACCTTGCGCTGTTTGAGCGAGAACGGTTTGAAATGAAATATCTGTCTCTTACTCTTCATCGGTCCAGTCCTCCGCAGCGGTTCCGGCCAGCGCTTCCATGAATCCATCGTCATCGGTTTCATCCGGTTCTCCGCCACCAGCCTTAAGCACTGCAAGTTCTAACTGCTTCTTTGTCTTAATCAGTTTCCGCAGCTCCGCCGTAATCTCTAGGATTCCTTTTTCACGCTCGGCTTCCGTAATTTCCCTCGTGTGCGCACCGCCAAACATATCAAAGGTGGTGATATCTCCCCGGCTGATCAGCCGGGACAGTTTTAAGCGCAGCAACCGTATTTCTCCATTCAGATCATCAGAATCTGGGATGGAATCAAAAAGAGACTGTTCCTCTTCTGGAAGAGCCTCGTAATATATTTGTTCGTATGCACCGTGCTTGACGGCATTCTTGTTTCCCGGCGGTCCGGTTCCTCCATGCCCTACGGCATTCTTGTTTCCCGGCTGCCCGCCTCTGGATTTTGTTGTACAACGTTCCTTTTTCTTTTGTTGTACAACATTCCATTTATCCCGGTTCTTCCAGACGGCAATCACCTTCTCATCCTCATCCAGCCGGGCCGCGATTTCTCGGTTTGTGATTTTCCCTCCGTGCTGCTTATATATCTCAAATGCTTTATCCCGGTTGGGACTCCGCCCTCTTGGCACGACCACCACCTCTCAATCGTTTCGTTTTGTAAAATCCATATGACGGTATCTTGCTATTTCATTTCCTTCGCCATCTTTTCCAATGCCATCATCATGGTGCAATGGGACATTATCTCAGTAGCCCACAGTATCATCATACGATAATCATCACTTGTCTTTCCCATCTGCAACGATTTATTCCATATTGCATTTGCAAGTTCCATATTGCGGTCATCCGCAGCCATATTAGCAGGCTTCACTCCTATCATTGGTTTTGGTGGCTTATTTGCTTTATCTCCCATGGTTCTCCCTCCTTATAATAAAAAGACACCTGATTGCTCAGATGCCCTTTGTGACTACCCTAAGTTTATTCAGTTCCTCAATCATGGAGTTTGGCACAATGCTGTACCCAACCAGCCGTATTGCTCTGGGCGAATCCTGTCCCACCTCTATCATTCCTTTAGCTTCCAAGTGCATCAGATTTGTCGCCACTGATGATGTGGATTTTAGCCCCACAGCCTTTCCTATTTCTCGGATTGTGGGTGCATACATATGTTCCTGTGTGTAATCAAGGATGTATTGGTATATCTGTGTTTCTCGCTCTGTCAGTTTCATGATGATCCCCCTTTTCTTATGGTATTATAATTTATTGAGTTATATATGCATATGGTAATTTTATCCAACAATGATGGAGGAGGTCCCCGGCACCCTAAGTTTCAGGTGCCGGGGAAAATGAAAAATGGATACACCAAAATAAGCAAAACGCAGCTACCAGGATATAATGCCCAGCAGCCGCGTTTTGTTTTGTAGGGGGAAAGGCCGCAGGCGCTTGCCTTTTGGCCTAATTATATTGTAATCCGAAATGAGCGAAATGAACGAAAAATCGTTATGCTATACCCATCTTTTTCAAATAGTAGTCCCTTATACAGATTCTTGGATAGTCTTCCCTATGGTCCCCTGTACATTTAAGTTTATCCGCTATCTGAAGCCAACTCATTCCATCCATGTAGAACATTCTAAATACACATCTTGTCTGCCCATCATCAATGCTATTTATCCACCGCTTTACCGCATCGACCCTGGCCTTTTTTTCATCCAACACTTTCTTTCTGTGCTCGTACAATGGCCAATCAAAACCAACAACACTTTGTGGTCTTGGAAAACCATCCCTGTAATCAAACACTGTGCTGTTATTAAAGCCATTGTCCCCCTTTTTCATGTTCTCCAATTCCAACTCCAATATCGGTATCTCTCGTTTTAGGTGCCGATAATTATTAAGCATATTTTTTGTAATCTTCAAATAGTGATCCCTCCTATACAGCCACGCGCTCCCTAACACTCCTAAGGGTATGTGGCGTTGACTGTGCATAATACTGTGATGTAACTGCCGGGCTGGCATGTCCCAGGACCTCCTGGATCGTCCCTATATCCACACCCTTGTTTTTGAGGTTCATTCCCAGGGTCTTCCGCATTTTATGAGGGTAGACCCTGCTTGTGATTCCTGCCCTTCCTCCAATATCCTTCATGATTCCACGGAACGCGCATGTTGTCATCTTCCCGTATGGTCTCCTGGACCGTGGGAACATATATGGGCAGTCATCCTCCCTAGTATCCAAATACAACCGGTAATAGTGTCTAGCATCATCATCCAGATACAGTGTCCGGTACTTTCCACCTTTCTCTCCCTGGATCCACACATCTCCTGTTTCCAGGTTGACCTGCTCCATGGTGATCTCTGCTATTTCCCCTACCCTGGCACCTGTTGAGCGGAATACCTCTATGATGGCCCTTTCCCGTACATTACGGCAGGCATCCCTGATTTTGATGATCTCTTCTGGTGAATAATAGTCAATAGGCTTAAGGGTTACCTTTTTAGGCTCTGTGCCTTCCACAGGATTGTCCGCAATGAATTTTGCCTTCCGCATCCAGGTGTAGAAGGCCGACAAGAACCGGCGCTCATTATTGTATGTAGTGGCTTCTAATTTTCCGTGTAAACCCTCACGCTGCTCATATCGTGATAGATACCATTCCATATCCGTTTCATCCATCTGGTCGAGTGACTTATTGGTAATCACAGTGATAAGTCTCTTGATGGCTCCCAAGTATCCCTCAAGTGTCCCGCGTTTTAGGTTCCTCTTTTTAATCATAAAGAGCTGGATAAGGTACTTATTCCGCTCCGCAATACTATCCTGCCGCTCTGCCGGCAGCGTGGTAATCTCCTCCATGTTTACCCGGACAAGTTCCTGCTGCATCACTTGCTCCAACATTGACAGGATGGTTTGCTGCTGGATGTAATACGACATTGCTACCATAACATTATTGATAATCTCCGCTTTAACTGCCTGTGTACCCATATCATATCCTCCTCATTGATTTTTCCACCTGAGCAGGGTATAATATACTCAGGTAGTTACTATAGGAGCGGTGGGATCATCTTGGCGGGTGTCCACCGCTTGTTGTATTCGTACATATGTTCTCTGCTTTCGTTTTTATTTACCGAGGGGGATCCCCCGGCTCATATTGTGTATTATTTCTTTTGACTATCTTCTCCTTTTTCCCCTTGCGCCATTTTCACACAAGCCGGAAAAATAAACACCCACAAGCACCATGCGCTATGTGTAAAATACATACCCGCGCAAGCAGCCAGTGCAGTACTAAACCACATCAGTCCATATGCGAACCACATATGAAGCTCCTTTCCAAAATATCAGTTTTGATGAACTATCGTTCTCCTATTTTTATAGTGATATGTAGTGCTCTGAAAATTTTATCCGCACTTTCTACACTCATACTCTTCGTACCGTTCTCCCAATAAGCAATTGCTCTTTTGGTTACTCCGGCCATATCTGCAAGTTTCTGCTGTGACAATTTCTGTTTTCTTCGTTCATTTTGCAAAACTTTTCCTAAATTAATCATTGACTTTATTTACTCCCTTCTGTTATACTATATATTGTGGTGAACGTTCGTTCGTCATACCACAGGGAGGAATGATATTATGAAAGGAGGTTCGCGTATGAGTAAAACAATAAGGGTTCGTATTAACTCTACTGCCAGAACTACAAGTTCTGGAAATATCCAGGTTCGCACTACTGTGAATAACGGTCACAGTACCAGAACAACCACCAAGACTATTCGTGTAAAATAGTTCTTTGGCTACCCTGATATCCCATTATCAGAGTAGCTTTTTTCATTCCTCCGTGTTTCATTTTTTTACTTGATAATATCAGTTTTCCCAATCGAACCGTCTTCCAAAATACCTTACATTTTCTTTTGGAAGGAATCCCCAATACCCATTCTTCTTAAATTTAAACAAATCACCTTCCATTTCTGACCTCTCTACGCAGGAAACAATCTTTTGACTTCCGTCTTTAAAAACAATCAGCAAATCATAAACAACCATCTTTATCATTACCTCCTAAATGTTAATTTTAGATAATAAAACCATCATCAAATAAATCCATTTGGCCTTCAACATTT
>NZ_JYHN01000076.1:0-556 GCF_000954015.1 Clostridium sp. FS41 | reverse complement strand
ACTGCTGGCTCCTACGGCAATTGTATCCATGGTCCTTAAGGAGATTGGCAAGTTCCCGTTCACCACGCTTCCCTTTTTCACGCTGTGCTTTCCCCATCTACATGCCTCCCATCCCGAACATACTTATCTGGCCTGGGATACCCTTGCTCCTTACCCCGTTCACGAACCGCCTAGCGCCCTTTGTAGCTGCCTTCATGGACTGTATCCTCCTGTCCTGCCTTGCAATCCAGGCAGCGGCTTCACGGCGGCCCTGGAGCGTTGAGTCAGGTATGTAATATCCGTCACCATTGTCCAGGTTAATGATAACCTTACTGTATCGCATGGCCTCTATTGCCTCACGGATACGTCTATCCTTATATCCAGTAATCCGGCTGAGTTCCGCCCTGCTTATGGCATTCTGTTTTCCTACGCCCAGGGCATTGTACACAGCGCATTGGATAACATCAGAATTTTTTGTGTATCTCAATTCAATCCCTCCTTTCGGGCCGGGTAAAGGAGGTCTGATAGGTCCCGGCCCGTGATCAGAAAGTATATCGTGACATATCGCAATCTGATC
>NZ_JYHN01000075.1:0-18375 GCF_000954015.1 Clostridium sp. FS41 | reverse complement strand
CTCATGATATTCGAGAAGCATGCGAACCTAAAGTATAAGTACGGAAACCGTCATTTCTGGTGCCGTGGATATTACGTGGACACAGTAGGAAAGAATACGGCGGCAATAAAGGCATACATACAAAATCAGATAAAAGAGGATTTGGAATATGACCAGATGTCGTTAGTAGAGTACATAGACCCGTTTACGGGTGAGCCGGTGAAGAAAAACAAGAAGTAAGACTCTTAAGAGTCAGTAGGGAGTCAAAGCAAACCAGTAAGCCCCTTTTGGGGCTAAGCCGGAGTAAGGAAGCACTGAACATGCCCTTTTAAGGGCAGCTGAGAATGTGGTGCAGCAGGCAGACTTTTCAGTGCGCCTTCCGGGCGCAAGCAGGTAACAGCCCCTTATAGGGGCAGAACAAGCCACCGGCTAAGCCGGTGGTCTTGACTTTGCGGCAGAGGAAGAAGGCCGGCTTTCCCAGCTGATCCTCCAGCCGGCCTTCCCAGCTGATCCCCCGGCCGGCTTCCCCAACCGGCTTCCCTAGCCGGATCTTCCGGCTGATCCCCCTAGCTGATCCCGGTAATGGGAATTTGGATCTCTGTGATATATTCTTCCATGTCCTTTTCCAGGAACTGGTCAACGATATTAAAGTTATAGGTATCTGAGGATAGCCCCAGATATCCGTATTCCTGTCTCAGTTCTTTTATCTTCGCCCCAATGCCTATATAACTGCCTTTCCAGCAGACACACAGGAATTTCTGCTCCTCAATATACCGGACCTGGTCTGCAACAGCCGGGTCAATGTGGTCCAGGGTTTCCAGGTACGCCCCAAACGTGGTCTCATATTGGTCCCTGTCTTCCCTGTACGTATAGAATGCAATGGTGGGATAAAAATAGAATTCCTCTTTTGTATAGATGGATTCCTCCATGCCAAGGGGCAGGTAGGCCCGTTTTAAGTAATATCTTTGGGACACTTCTCCCTGCTTCATATTGCGCATCTTATGTTCCACAAAAAAGATCTTTCTCTGGATGACATCATCAATGTTGAGGATCTCCTCATACGCCTTTCTCAGTTCCTGTGACTGCCGCTTCAGCTCACAGATGCGCATGTCCAGAGTCCTGTTTTGGGTATATTCCCGGATCTGGTCAATGGAAAAACCGATTTTTCTCAGGTAGCAGATCAGGGCAAGCTTGTAGATCTGCTCAAATCTGTATTTCCTGTAGCCGGTCTGTTTATCCCTGTGCTCCGGGACTAAAAGTCCTTCCCTGTCATAATAAAATAAGGTCTGCTTATTCAGGTTAAACATTTTTGCCAGTTCTCCGGTGGATAGGTCCATGTCCTCTTTCTCCTTTTTACGTGTAAAAATGTAACTGCTCAGGAACTCCAATGTGAAAATTTATAAATAGCTGAAAATCCGGTTGACTATATAGCTGGTATATAGTTTATAGTAATAAAAAACAGGGCAAAAAGCAAGGAGGAATTATGGCAGAAAATAAGATACTGATCAAAAATGCGGCTGCGATCGTATGCTGTAATGACAGGGATGATGTTTACCGGAACGCAGACATGCTTATTGAAGGGGAAAAGATCCTGGAGATCGGATACGGCATCCGGTGCGATGACGCAAAAATCCTGGACGGGAAGGATAAGTTTGTGTATCCGGGCCTGGTCAACACCCATCACCATTTTTTCCAGACCTTTGTCAGGAATCTGGCAACCATTGATTACCCCAATATGCTGGTGGTGGAGTGGCTGGACAAGATATACCGGATTTTTCAGAGGATTGACTCGGATGTGATCTATTATTCATCCCTGACCGCAATGGCAGACCTTGTAAAACATGGATGCACCACGGCCTTTGACCATCAGTACTGCTTTACGGTACACACAAAGAAGGAAGCAGTGGACCGCCAGATGGAGGCGGCCTCCCGGATCGGCATTCGCTATCACGCGGGCAGGGGGACCAATACGCTTCCAAGAAGCCAGGGGAGTACCATACCTGATGATATGAGGGAAACCACCGGGGAATTTATACAGGACACAAGGCGCCTGATCCACACATACCATGATCCGGAGCCATTTTCCATGAAACAGATCGTCATCGCACCATGCCAGCCCGTGAACTGCTACGAGGACACATTTATCCAATCGGTCAAACTGGCAAAGGAGACCGGGGCAAGGCTTCACACCCACCTGGGGGAAGGGGAAAATGACATCATGGAAAAGCGCTGGGGAATGCGCACACTTGACTGGTGCAGGCGGATCGGCTTTCTGGGTGAGAACACCTGGTTTGCCCACTGCTGGGAGCTGACGGATGAGGAGTACAAGGTGCTGGGTGCCAATGGCTGCGGCATTTCACACTGTCCATCCCCCGCCATCCTGGGAGGTTTCCCCATCCTTGAAATGAAAAAACTAATGGATTACGGCGTCCTTCTAAGCCTGGGCTGTGATGGTTCGGCCACCAATGACAGCAGCAACCTCCTGGACTCCATCCGCACAGCCTACATGATGCAGTGTTACCACAGCAAAGAGCGGGGCGGCGGTGTTTCCGCCTATGAGATCCTTAAGCAGGCCACGGTTAACGGCGCCAGAACCCTTGGCAGGGAGGACATCGGTTCCCTGGAAGAGGGCAAAGCCGCGGATCTGTTTATGATTGACGCTGGGACGCTGGAACTGGCAGGGGCTGTCCACGACCCGCGCAACATCATAGGCAGGGTGGGTCTGACCGGCAATGTTTACATGACCATGGTAAACGGCAGGGTGGTCTATGAAAATGGAAGGCTTGTGAACGTGGATGAAAGAGGGCTGGCGAAAGAGGGGGAAAGGATCTGTGACAAAGTGCTGAGAGAACCTTGTGAGGCATTCCACAACCTGTTTTGAAATAACTTGTTCTAATGATAACCTGTTCTGAAAAAGACAGAGAAGGACCGGTAATGTGACTGGGTCAGTCGCATCCGGTCCTTTTTCCTCTTTAGTTGGAGACCACCATGGTCCTCAGGCCTTCGGTTGCATTGGGCGCATTGAAGATATACAGTGTGTAGGACATATTGGCGCTCATGTTGGCAGTGGCGGTGGCTACATAGGTAGAAGGGAACGCACCGGTTCTGGCAATGTAGAGCTGATACCATCCCGGGTAAAAACTGGTATAGGGCGTGACCTCCCGGTACCGCACGTTGGTGAAGGCAGTGTAGGAATTGTTCTGGTTCCCGATGGACACATCAAAGGGCCCCAGGTTCTGTGACAGGTTGCAGGTACGCAGGCAGCTGTTTCCCGAAGGAGCATTGCAGGAAATGTCGGAGATTTCCATGATGTCCAGTCCGCTGGCCGTGTTGATGATGGCAATGGTCATGGAGGAGGATGCGCTCACCTGAATGGATTTCTGGATGTACACATACCCATTGGCGCCGGAAACAGTTACGGTCTGTGTTCCGGATGCAGACTGCACATAGCTGGTGATATCGCCGTTAGCCAGTCCGCTGGCCACCATCCAGTTGCCCAGATACACATAAAATGGCTGATATCCGGTGGAGGCATTGAGGAAGCGCACACGGCCAAAGCTGGTGGCCGTACAGTTAAAGCATGGGAAGGTTATGCCTGGGATCACGGTTACGGACCCGCCTGTGCCTCCTGGGAATACAGGGCGGAAAATAGGCGGGAAGGGCCGGTTGCCGCTGTCCACAGGACCGCCTTCACCCGGGTTGGGAAGGGGGATCACAGGGATGCCGCCGTTATCAGTACCATTGCCGCTGTCCACAGGGCCGCCTTCGCCTGGATTGGGAAGAGGAGTAATGGGGATGTCTGCCTCGCTTGTTTCAGCAGCGTTTAAAACAGCATCCGGATACTCATTCACTCTGTCTGTATGATAGGGTTGGTTATTCATAAAGACCTCGCTGATTCATTGATTCAGTATAGTCTATTCAGGTGATGGTACAAATGTGAGTGTTTTTTGAAAAAAGGGAACTGCATTTTTCACCAGTTTATGCATATAATAAAAAGAACCAGTGTATCAGGAGCGTGGGATGTATGTCATGGGAACCAAAGAAAACAGCTGTGTCTGCACTGGGGCTTCCCCGGGATGTGGTCCTGGGAGACGTGCTTGTGAACTTTGTGGGCCGCGGCGAGGTGAACGTGGAAAATTACAGGAGCATCCTTATTTATACAGATACTCTGGTAAAACTGCAGGCAAAAAACTGCAAGGTCCTGATTCACGGAAGCCGTTTGAGGATTGATTATTATACGGCAGAGGAGATGAAGATAACCGGTCAGATCACATCGCTGGAATTTGAAACATAAATGGGCGGAATGCCCAAGTGTTTATAACAAGGAGGGGGCCCGCTTGATTGTTTGGCTGTTACATAACTGGAACGGATATGTAAGACTCCGTCTTCACGGTTATTCACCGGAACGTTTCCTCAACCTGTGCAATGCCAGGAGGCTGGAAGTGTGGGGGCTTATATGCAACCGGGACGGGGACTATGAATTTTATATGACAGTGAAAGGGTACCGCCGCGTAAAGCCTCTGGTGCGCAAAGCGCAGGTCAGGCTGCGTATCATCGGCCGCTTCGGTGTTCCTTTTTTTATTTATAAATACAGGAAACGCTGGTATTATGCCGCCGGTATCGGTGCCTTTTTCCTGGTACTGTATGTCATGTCCCTGTTCATATGGGATATTCAGTTTGACGGGAATTACCGGTACACCTATGACACCCTGATCCGGTACCTGGATTCCCAGGATATCGACTACGGGATGCTAAAGTCTAAGATCAACTGTGAAAACCTTGAAAGCTCCATCCGCACCAGTTTTCCTGAGATCACCTGGGTAAGCGCCAGGGTATCCGGTACAAGGCTGCTGATCCATATTAAGGAAAATGAAGTACTGTCCATTGTGCCGGAAAAGGACGAGACGCCCTGTGACATTGTGGCGTCCCAGGCAGGGACCATTACATCCATGGTAGTCCGCCAGGGGATCGCACAAGTCTCCGTGGGGGATGAGGTGGAGGAGGGACAGGTACTGGTCAGCGGACGTGTACCGATCATTGGCGACAGTGAGGAGGAGATCAATGCATACATGGTCCACGCGGACGCGGATGTGGTGGCCAGGACCACCAGGGAGTATGAAAAGACCATTCCGCTGCTTCACAAGGAACGGGTGCAGACAGGCCGCAAACGCCGGGGATGGTATGTAAAGGCGGGGAAATGGTCATTTACCTTCCTGATGCCTGTAAGGGGACAGGGGGAGTGGGATTACGCCATGGAGGAGCAGCAGCTGAAGTTGTTTTCTAATTTTTACCTGCCCCTTTACATAGGAGATATCAAGGGGCGCGAGATGTCCGCCTATGAGAGAAATTATACCCGGGAAGAGCTGGAGCATATATCCAAAGCCATAAATTACCAGTTTGTCAAAAATTTAGAGGAAAAAGGGGTACAAATTCTTGAAAATAATGATAGAATAGAAACAAGTGTTTCTCAGTGCAGGATAAAAGGTGAACTGATGACCCAGGAATCCATTGTCAAAACACAGCCTGCCGCAGAACGCATGGAAGAACCTAATAGTGAACCGGAGGAGACAAGATAAGCCTAGATGAGTGTAATTGAGACGATGATTGACATCCCCGCTGAGCATGAGAAGAATGTATGCGGGCAGTTTGACACCTACTTAAAGAAAATAGAACGTACCCTGCATGTGACCATGATCGCCAGGGACGGAGAGATTAAGATCATAGGGCCTGAACAGACCATAGGGCAGGCCAAAAGCGTATTTAACAATTTGATCGAGCTGTCCAGAAGGGGCAACACCATTACGGAGCAGAACGTGGATTATGCCCTGTCCCTTTCTTTTACGGAGAAAGACGGGCAGATCCTGGAGATCGATAAGGATATCATCTGCAGGACTATTACGGGTAAACCGGTAAAGCCAAAGACCCTGGGACAGAAGAATTATGTGGATTCCATCCGTAAGAAGATGATCGTGTTCGGCATCGGACCGGCCGGTACGGGCAAGACCTATCTGGCCATGGCCATGGCGATCCAGGCATTTAAGAACGGGGAGGTGGGACGGATTATCCTTACGCGCCCCGCCATTGAGGCCGGGGAGAAGCTGGGCTTTCTTCCGGGCGACCTGCAGAGCAAGATCGATCCATATCTGCGGCCTTTGTACGATGCCCTGTATCAGATCATGGGGGCGGAGGCGTATCTGCACAACTCGGAGAAGGGTCTGATCGAGGTGGCCCCCCTGGCATATATGAGAGGAAGGACACTGGATAATGCCTATATTATCCTGGATGAGGCCCAGAACACCACACCGGCCCAGATGAAGATGTTCCTTACAAGGATCGGTTTTGGCTCCAAGGTCATTGTCACCGGAGACCGGACCCAGAAGGACCTTCCCTCCGGCGCGGTCTCCGGCCTGGATACGGCCTTAAAGGTGTTAAAGAAAATTGATGATATCGGATTCTGCTATCTCACCAGTTCTGATGTGGTGCGTCATCCCCTGGTCCAGAAGATCGTACAGGCATACGATGCCTATGAGCAGAAGAACGAGCAGAGGAATGAACAGAGGAACGAGCCAAGGAATGAGCAAAAGGGTTCGGGGAGTGAAAAGCGCGGACGCCGGCCCGGCGCGGGAATGTACCGGGAACGGTAAAAGAATGTACCGGAAACGGTAGGAGAATGCA
Organism: Clostridium sp. FS41; assembly: GCF_000954015.1. Classification (NCBI taxonomy): domain Bacteria; kingdom Bacillati; phylum Bacillota; class Clostridia; order Eubacteriales; family Clostridiaceae; genus Clostridium; species Clostridium sp. FS41. The sequence continues at coordinate 11,721 of NZ_JYHN01000075.1, read as the reverse complement.
CCGGGAACGGTAAAAGAATATACCGGGAACGGTAAAAAGGAAAGCCCCTGGCCGGATGGACCGGGGAAGTCAAGGAGAAGCTACTGATGACAATATCCATTGAATATGAAGCTGAGAAAAAGCTGGATCTTCCCTATGAGGAGATCATTAACGACATTGTGCTGGCATCGCTGGACTATGAGGAATGCCCTTATGAGGCTGAGGTGAACGTGATCCTCACGGACAATGACGCCATCCAGGAGATCAACCGTGAACACCGCTGTATAGACGCGCCCACGGACGTGCTTTCATTTCCCATGGTGGACTATAAAGTTCCATCGGATTTTGACCATGTGGAGGATGCGGTGGAGGATTATTTTAATCCTGAGACAGGGGAACTGATACTGGGGGATATTGTTATTTCCGTGGACAAGGTAGAGGAACAGGCGGACAAGTATGGCCATTCCCAGACCCGTGAGCTTGCGTTCCTGGTGGCCCACAGCATGCTGCATCTTTGCGGTTATGACCACATGGAGGACGGGGAACGGGAGCAGATGGAGGAAAGACAGAAGAAAATACTGGAAACCAGGGGGTACACAAGATGAGAAAAAGGCTCAGATGGATAGCGGCGGTTGTGGCGGCGGCCGGTCTTATGGCCGGGTGCGCAAAGGAGGCAAGTGTGGATGTTACAGCTGAGTCCGTACCGGAACCTCCTGCCGTGACCACGGAAGCTGAGCCAGAGATCTTCATCCATTCGGAAACCGAACCTGTGGCGGATGACAGTCCCTATGACTACTATCTGCCTGAGGAACGGGTGGAAAAAGACGGCATGATACGCAGTTATCTGACGGGAGAGATGGTGCCTGCCTCCCAGGGCGTCCGGCGTCCGGCCGCTGTAATGATGAGCAATGACAAGGAGGCCAGACCCCAGTACGGCATCAACCGCGCCGGCGTGGTCTATGAGGCGCCGGTGGAAGGCACCATGAACCGCTATATGTCTCTGATCGAGGATTATGACGATCTGGAGCGCATTGGTTCCGTGCGCAGCTGCCGCACCTATTACACCTATTTTGCCAGGGAGTTTGATGCGGTCTATGTCCACTACGGGCAGAGCACCTTTGCGAAGCCATATCTGAGCAATGTGGATAATATTAATGGCCTGGAGGCCATCGGAGGCACGGCATTTTACAGGAGCAGGGACAAGAAACAGCCCCATAACGCCTACACAAGCGGGGAACGTATCCAGGCTTCCATCCGGAAGCTGGGCTATACCCAGGATTACGATCCGTCCTACCAGGGGCATTACCGGTTTGCCAGGGATGGGAAAGGTGTGTCCCTGGAGGAACGTCCCGGGGTCATGGATGCGGTGACGATAAAGCCGGGATATGTGATGAACCAGGCGTATTTTGTATATGAACCCTCTGACGGGCTATATCACCGGTACCAGTACGGGGGCGTGCACCAGGGGGATGAAGGGCCGATTACGGCTAAGAATGTGATCTTCCAGTATTGCCAGTCCGGCTATTATGCCACCACCGAGTATCTGAATATCAATGTACATACCTCTGACTGCGGGTATTTTATGACAGAGGGCAAGGCCATCCCCATCAGCTGGGAAAAGGATGGGGAGTTTGGGGTCACTCATTACTATGACCAGGAGCACAATGAGATCGTGTTAAACCAGGGGCAGACATGGGTCTGCATCATCTCCACCAAGGATTTTGCCAAGTCGGAAATAATTGGAAATGAGGGCGCATAACAAAGAGATATGAATGTACGCACAGCTAAGAAGAGAACCGGAAAACAGAAGGCTGCCAATTTTGTGATACAGGGCAGCATCCTTGCAATGGCAGGCATCCTGGTACGCATCATAGGCATGCTGTACCGGATGCCCCTCAATGATATTATAGGAAAACAGGGAAATGGATATTATACATCGGCATTTAACGTGTATAATATCCTGTTAATATTATCCTCCTACAGTATGCCCGTGGCAGTGTCAAAGATGATAGCGGCCCGCATTGCCAGGGGAGAATACAGAAACTGCAGCCGCATTTTAAAAGCGGCTCTTATTTATGCCACCGTGGTGGGCGGTGTGGCGGCCGCCGTGCTCTGGTTTGGAGCAGACCTGTTCGCGGACCTGATCCGCACCCCCTTTAGCAGGTATGCTCTTAAGACCCTAGCCCCCACCATATGGGTCATGGCTTACCTGGGCGTGCTCAGGGGATATTTCCAGGGAACAGGTACCATGGTGCCCACGGCTGTCTCCCAGATACTGGAACAGATCATCAATGCCATTGTCAGCGTGGTGGCTGCCGGGATTTTGTTTAATGTAGGCGTATCCATGAATGCGGCCCAGGGGGCAAAGGATTATGCCTATGCCCTGGGCGCGGCGGGAGGAACCATTGGCACGGGGGCGGGCGCCCTCACGGCCCTGGTTTATTTTATGATCCTCACATGTTCCAGGGGACAAAAGATGCGGCGCCTGGCCAGGAAGGATGTGTCGGGCAGGACGGAGAGCTACGGACACCTGGTCCATATCCTGACCATCACGGTCCTTCCCATTGTGGTCAGCAGCGGGATCTACAACTGCTCCAATGTGGTGGACAACTATCTGTTCGGCCAGGGGATGTATAAGCTTGGATATCTGGAAGATTCCATTGCCACCTACTGGGGTGTGCTGGGGCAGTACCAGCTGCTTTTTAACATTCCCGTGGCAGTGTCAAATGCATTGTCCTCATCCCTGATCCCGTCTTTGACCAGGGCTGTGGCCAACCGGAACAGAAAGGAAAAACTGGAGCGCATTGCAACCGCCATCCGTTTCTCCCTTCTCATCGCCATTCCGGCCGCGGTGGGTATCACGGTGCTGGCAAAACCTGTCTGCAACCTGTTGTTTATCAGCGAGGACAATACCATGCTGATCCGACTTTCCATGGTCGGCTCCCTGGCTGTGGTATTCTACTCCCTGTCCACGGTGACCAATGCCATCCTTCAGGGCCTGGGCCGCCTGGATGTGCCCATCCGCCATGCAGTGGCCGCTCTTGTGGTCCATGTGGCCGTGCTGGAAGTGTTTCTTCTGGTACTGAAAATGGGGATTTACAGCGTGGTATTTGCAAATATCATCTTTGCATTTGTAATGTGTCTGCTAAACGGACATGCCATTGCAAAGTATGTGAGATACAGACAGGAATATAAGAAAACCATCCTGCTGCCCACCCTGTGTTCCCTTATCATGGGTGCGGCCGCATATGGGGTGTACAGGCTGGTGTACGGCATGCTTCCGCCTTCCATGATGAAGGGAAGGCTTGGGATGGCAGCTGTGGTACTCCCTTCCGTGGCAGTGGCCATTGTGGTATACGCCCTGCTGCTGGTGCGCCTGAAGGCCGTGGATGAGGAGGAACTGATGGCCATGCCGGGAGGCAGGAGGCTTGTAAGGCTTTTGAGAAAGACGCATCTGCTGGCCGGATGACGGCGCTTCCCTGACATCAGAGGGAAAATTTGTGAAAACATGATTAAAATAGCATAGAAAGCAGATACTAACCTTAACGCGCTGGAATACGTTAGGAGGTTAGTCCGATGAAAAAAATACTATACTGCTTTCTTTTGTTTGCCGCAACATCCATCGTATGCCTTGTGGTTGGGTATGGGATCACCAGATACAATATGAGGCAGGAGCAGGCGGTCCCCAATACAGTGATTGAGACAGAGACGGTCAATGACATGGATGACAAGGCTGCCATGAACCAGGAGGAGATAAAACCCATACTGGAGAATACGTCCCCGGCAGAGGAATACTATCTGGTATCCGAGTCCGGTTTCCTGCTGGTGTTTTGCAGTGACAGAAGCACCATCTGCCTTTACACCCATATTCCGGTCACGGATTTTCCGGAAATGGAACGGGCCAAGCTGATGGAAGGAATATGGTTCCCCTCCATGATGGATGTGTACCATTATCTGGAGTCGTATACAAGTTAGGGCGTACTTGAATATATTTTTTGAGGGTAAGGAGTCTGACATAGATGAGAAAACAACAGGTAGTGATCATAGGCGGCGGGGCCGCCGGGCTGGCGGCCGCGGTGTCGGCTGCCAGGTGCGGCGCCCAGGTGACGATCGTGGAGCATATGGACCGGGTGGGAAAGAAGATCCTGTCCACAGGCAATGGACGGTGTAACATGACCAACCTGTACATGGAGCCGGAATGCTACAGAAGTAACGATAAGAGCTTTCCGATGAAGGTGATCCAGGGGTTCCCTGTAAAGGAGACCCTTGGATTTTTCAGGGATCTGGGTATTGAGCCAAAGGACAGGAACGGGTATATTTATCCCAACTCGGACCAGGCTTCGGCGGTATTGGACGTACTGCGCCAGGAGGTGGACCACCTTGGGGTCCGTGTGCTTCTTTCCTGTGAGGTAAAGGGAATAGAATCTGCAGGTCATACATATCGGGTTAACACCAGCCAGGGGGTGCTGGAGGCAGATGCCCTGATCCTGGCCACGGGTTCCAAGGCAGCGCCTGCAACCGGTTCGGACGGAAGCGGCTATGAACTGGCAAAAAAGCTGGGACACAGCGTGATCAAACCCCTTCCTGCCCTGGTACAGCTCAGGTGCCAGGGAACCATGTACAGGCAGATGGCGGGCATCCGCACAGAGGCCAAGGTAAGCCTGTTCTCTGACGGAAAGCTGCTGGCAGAGGACAGGGGAGAACTGCAGCTCACGGACTACGGCCTGTCCGGCATTCCCATTTTCCAGATCAGCCGGTTTGCTTCCAGGGCCCTGGACCAGGGAAGGAAGGTTATTGTGAAGGTGGATTTTATGCCTTCCTGGAAAGACGGGGATGCCTTTGGCCTTTTGAAAAAGCGGGCGGCCCGCATGGAATACAAGACCGCAGAGGAGATGTTTACAGGGCTTCTGAATAAAAAGCTGGCCCTGGTGCTGATACGTCTGGCGGGCATAGATCCCTGCCGGAAAGCGGGCGGACTGTCCCCGGGGCAGCTGAAACATCTGGTGCAGCAGCTGAAGTCCTATGAGGCCATTATCATGTCCGTGAATCCCTTTGCCAATGCCCAGATCTGCTGCGGCGGAGTGGATGTCAAAGAGGTCAATGCCCTGACCATGGAGTCAAGGATCAGGAAAAATCTTTACCTGGCAGGGGAACTGCTGGATGTGGATGGCATATGCGGCGGCTATAACCTGCAGTTTGCCTGGTCCAGCGGGGTGATTGCGGGAAGGAACGCATCCAACACAGATGGGAGGAACAGGACATGATCCGCATAAACCAGTTAAAGCTGCCTTTGGGGCATGACAGGAAGGATATGATCGAAAAAATATCCAGAATCCTGGGAGTGAAAGCAGAGGAGATCGATACATTTAATATCATAAAGCAGTCAATTGATGCCAGAAAAAAACCGGACATCCTCTACAGCTATGTGGTGGATGTAAGGGTAAGGCAGATATCCGGAAAAAAGGAGGAAAAGCTGGTCCAAAGGCTGAGAAGCAGGGATGTGTCGGTTCAGGAAACCATATGCTATCATCTTCCCGGGCACGGAACCGCAGAACTGGAGCATCCTCCCGTTATCATAGGAACCGGGCCAGCAGGCCTGTTCTGCGGCCTGATGCTGGCAAGACAAGGATATTGCCCCGTCCTGCTGGAGCGGGGGGAGGATGTGGATACCAGGACAAAGCGGGTGGCCGGATTCTGGGAGGGCGGTGAACTGCACCCGGACTCCAATGTGCAGTTTGGGGAGGGAGGGGCAGGAACCTTCTCTGACGGGAAGCTGAATACCCTGGTAAAGGATTCCTTTGGACGCAACCGGGCCGTACTGCAGATCCTGGTGGAATTTGGCGCGGATCCCTCCATATTGTATGTGAATAAGCCCCATATCGGTACGGATGTGCTGAGCCGGATCGTAAAGGCCATGCGCCGTGAGATCCAACAGCTGGGGGGCCAGGTGCGCTTTCTCAGCAGAGCCACAGACTTTGTGGTGGAGGAAGGGCGTCTGAAGGCTGTGGTGGTCAACGGGGCGGAGAGGATCCATACCCGGGTCCTGGTGACGGCCATTGGCCACAGCGCCAGGGATACCTTTGAGGTGCTGTGGGACAGGGGAATCCCCATGGAGGCCAAGGCATTTGCCGTGGGCCTGCGCGTACAGCATCCGCAGACCCTGATCAATATGAGCCAGTATGCTGCAAAGGAGTGCCGGGAGCTGGGACCGGCAAGCTACAAGGTGACCAGGCAGACTTCAGGCGGCAGGGGGGTATACTCCTTTTGCATGTGCCCGGGCGGTTATGTGGTTAATGCCTCCTCTGAACAGGGCCGTCTTGCGGTCAATGGAATGAGTTACCATGACAGGGCGGGGGAAAATGCCAACAGCGCCCTGATCGTAACCGTAACCCCTGAGGATTTTCCTCATACCAGGTGTCCGGCTCTTGGGGGAATCGAATTCCAGCGCAGCCTGGAGGAAGCCGCCTTCCGGCTTGGAAAGGGCAGTATCCCCGTACAGCTTTACGGTGACTTTAAGGAGGACAGGATATCCGCAGCCTTTGGACAGGTCATGCCGGCCTTTAAGGGAGAGTATGCTTTTGCCAATCTGAGGGAAATGCTGCCCTCATATATCTCCCGGTCCCTGTTGGAGGCAATGGAGGCTTTCGGCCATATGATCAAGGGCTTTGACCGGCCGGACGCCATATTGGCAGGCATTGAAAGCCGTACCTCCTCCCCGGTGCGTATGCCAAGGGATGAGAACCTGGAGAGCGCTGTAAAAGGGATCTTTCCCTGCGGTGAGGGGGCCGGGTATGCGGGAGGTATCACCTCGGCTGCCATGGACGGTATCCGCACGGCAGAGGAAATCATCCGCAGATACCGTCCCTTTGAAACATAGAAATTGACGTGACCTGTAAATTGGTGTAAGATAAACAAGAATCACTTGAGAAATTTAAAGGAGTATACCATGGAAATCCAGGAACGTCAGAGCCTTAAGGATAAGCAGAGGGTTGTGATCAAAATCGGTTCTTCCTCCCTGACCCACCCGCAGACAGGGGAATTGAACCTTATGAAGATAGAAAAGCTGATCAGGGTGATCAGCGACCTGCGGGGAGAGGGAAGGGACGTGGTCCTTGTATCCTCAGGGGCCATTGCGGCCGGCAGGCAGGCCCTGGGCCATCACAGGAGGCCGGATTCGCTGGCTGAAAAGCAGGCATTTGCAGCAGTGGGGCAGGCCAGACTTATGATGGTTTACCAGAAGCTGTTTGCGGAGTACAACCAGACAGCCGCCCAGGTGCTTCTCACAAAGGATACCATGGTCAACGATTCGTCCAGGTACAATGCCCAGAATACCTTTGATGAACTTCTGAACCTGGGAGCCATTCCCATTGTCAATGAAAATGATACGGTGTCCACCTCGGAAATCCCCTATGTGGACAGTTTTGGAGATAACGACCGTCTGTCCGCCATTGTGGCCGCTCTGATCGGGGCGGATCTTCTGATCCTTTTGTCCGATATTGACGGCCTGTACTCAGACGACCCCAGAAGCAACCCGGATGCCAGATTCATAAGCCTGGTGCCGGAGATCACCCCGGAATTTCTGGGCATGGGCAAAGCTACATCCGGAAGCGATGTGGGAACAGGAGGCATGTCCGCCAAACTGGCGGCGGCCAGGATCGCCACGGACAGCGGGGCGGATATGGTCATTGCCAATGGGGACCGGGTGGAAGTGATCCTGGAGATCATGGCAGGCCAGGCCAAGGGAACCCTGTTCCTGGCACACCCCAATCTGGACTTTGACCTGATGCATTACCTGAATAACGAATATTAGGGAGGTGACCCACATGGATGTGTCAAGAATCGACCGTATCAATGAACTGTACCATAAATCCCAGGCAACCGGCCTGACTGAGGAAGAGAAGGAAGAACAGGCAAGGCTGCGCAGGGAATACATTGCCGCTATCCGCGGCAGCTTAAGGAGCAATCTGAACAATATATCCATACAGGAGGAAGACGGCTCCGTCACGGACCTGGGAAAGAAGCACGGAGGCATTAAGGAAGTCTGAAGGCAGAAGTCCGGCTCAGCCGTAGGAGGGAGAGGAGATTATAATGACGTTAGCTGACATGGGCAAACGCGCCAAAGATGTATCAAGAATACTCAATACCCTGGGCTCCAGGGAAAAGAACATGGGCCTGGAGGAAGCGGCCAGGGCCCTTTTGGATAACGAGGAGGAGATCCTCACAGCCAACAAGGAGGATTGCGACAAGGCGGAAGCCGGTGGGATGAACCAGGGGCTTTTAGACCGTCTGAGGCTGACCCCTGCAAGGGTCCAGGCCATGGCTGACGGCCTTTTGCAGGTGGCATCCCTGGATGACCCGGTGGGAGAGGTGCTTTCCATGAAGCTGCGCCCCAACGGACTGCAGATCGGGCAGAAGCGGGTCCCCCTTGGCGTGATCGGAATGATCTACGAGGCCCGTCCCAACGTGACAGCGGATGCCTTTGGCCTTTGCTTTAAATCGGGCAATGCGGTCATATTAAAAGGCGGCAGTGATGCCCTTTCATCCAACCGGGCCATTGTGGAGGCCTTGCGGACCGGGCTTTCACGGGTGGGGCTTCCCGAGGATTCCCTGCAGCTGATCGAGGATACCAGCCGTGAGACAACAAAGGAACTGATGCGCCTGAACCGCTATATTGATGTGCTCATACCAAGGGGCGGCGCGGGGCTTATACGCGCCGTGGTGGAGAACAGCACCATCCCGGTGATAGAGACCGGAACAGGAAACTGCCATGTGTATGTGGATGAGACTGCTGATCTGCAGATGGCCCTGGATATCATATTTAATGCCAAGACCCAAAGGATCGGTGTGTGCAATGCCTGTGAATCCCTTCTGGTCCACAGAAAGATTGCAGAGAGATTCCTGCCCATGCTGAAGAAACGCCTGGATGAAAAAAAGGTGGAGATCCGCGGGGATGAGGATGCCTGCGCCATGGTTCCCGGCTTTGTTCCCGCCACGGAGGAGGATTGGGGAAGGGAGTACCTGGATTATATCCTGTCCCTTAAAATCGTGGATTCCGTGGATGAGGCCATCAGCCATATCAATACGTATAACACAGGCCATTCCGAGTCCATTGTGACCTCTGATTATTTTAATGCCCAGAAATTTTTAAATGAGGTGGATGCCGCGGCGGTGTATGTCAATGCGTCTACACGTTTTACGGACGGCAATGAGTTTGGCTTTGGCGCCGAGATCGGCATCAGTACGCAGAAGCTTCACGCCAGAGGCCCTATGGGGTTAAAGGAACTGACCACCACCAAGTATATTATTTACGGAGACGGTCAGATCCGCTGATTCAGGTAAAACCATAGAAAAGAGGAAATTGTATGCCCATAGACGAGATAGAGGAGACGGAAGAAAACAAGAGGGAAAAAAAGGGGAGGAGCCGCAGACAGCCGGAGGAAGAACCCTTTAGCTGGAAAAAGGAGATCATCAGCTGGATCCAGATCATTGTGGCAGCCGTGGTGATCGCCCTGTTCCTCAACAATGTCATCATTGCCAACAGCCGGGTTCCCACCGGTTCCATGGAGAATACCATCATGTCCCACAGCCGCGTGATCGGTTCCAGGCTGGCGTATATTAACAGTGAGCCGGAACGGGGGGACGTGGTGATCTTTAAGTTTCCGGACAACAGGGAGGTCTACTATGTAAAACGCGTCATCGGGCTGCCGGGAGAGACGGTAAATGTTGTGGACGGCAAGGTGTACATCAACGATTCCCAGACCCCCCTGGATGAACCGTACCTGCCAGAGCCGATGGAGGGATCCTATGGTCCTTACACGGTGCCGGAGGGCTGTTATTTTATGATGGGGGACAACAGGAACAATTCCCTGGATGCCAGGTTCTGGAAAAACCAGTTTGTACCAAAGAAAGACATAATGGCAAAGGTATTGTTCTGCTATTATCCAAAAATCGGAAAAGTGGAGTAGACGACAGGATGAATATCATCATATCACCTGCCAAGAAGATGAATGTCAGGGAGGATGAGCTGGACTCAGCAGGTCTTCCCTGTTTTCTTTCAAAGGCAGAAATATTAAAAGAATACGTAAGAAATCTGAGCCGTGAGGAGGCCAGGAACATGTGGGCGTGCAATGAAAGGATTGCTGCCCTTAACTACGAGCGGTTCAGGAACATGGACCTTACCAGCCGCCTTACTCCGGCCCTATTGTCCTATGAGGGGATCCAGTACCAGTATATGGCTCCCGGGGTATTTGAGCAAAAGAGCTGGGATTATGTGCAGTCCCATCTGCGGATCCTTTCCGGCTTTTACGGCATCCTGCGCCCTCTGGACGGAATCGTGCCCTACCGCCTGGAGATGCAGGCAAAGGTAATGCTTTCGCCAAAGGAGGAGGGACAGAAAGGGATTACCAGTCTGTATGAATACTGGGGAGACCTGCTGTACAGAGAACTGGTAAAAGAGGACAGGACCATTATAAACCTTGCATCCAAAGAGTACAGCAAGGCCATAGAACCCTATCTGACGCCGGATATTACATACATCACCTGCGTGTTTGGAAGCCTGGAGCATGATAAACAGGGAAATGCCAAAGTAAAGGTAAAGGCCACGGAAGCCAAGATGGCCCGCGGGGAGATGGTCCGGTTCATGGCGGAGAACGCAGTTGAGGAGCCGGATGGGGTCAAGGCATTTGACCGGTTGGGATACCGCTGCAGCGAAATGCTTTCAGGAGAACGGGAATACGTGTTCCTGAAGCAGTAAGGAATCCGGATGGGAGAAAAGGATGAACGTTCATATTTTATCGGCAACTCCTCTGTTTCAGGGGATTAAGGACAGGGAGATAGAGAGTGTGCTGAAATGTCTTTCGGCCGAGGAAAAAAGCTTTCAAAAGGACGCGTATATATACAGGGCAGGGGATATCACAGGCCGGCTGGGAGTTGTGATGGAGGGTTCTGTGAACATCATAAAAGATGATGTATGGGGGAACCGCAAGATCATTGAGAACATCAGCCAGGGGCAGATCTTTGCCGAGACCTATGCATGTCTTAAGGGAGAGGCGCTGATGGTGGATGTACAGGCTTCAGAGCCTGCCAAAGTGCTGTTCATGGATGTGAACAGGATCCTGACCACCTGTCCTTCTGCCTGTGATTTCCACACCCGCCTGATCCGCAGCCTGATGTATGTGCTGGCCCGCAAGAACCTGATGCTCACCAGGAAGATGGATATCATAACCCCCAAATCCTTAAGGGAGAGGGTCCTGGTGTACCTGTCCCAGGAGGCGGCAAAGCAGGGCAGCCACAGGGTCACTGTGCCCTTTAACAGACAGCAGATGGCAGATTATCTTTCCGTGGACAGAAGCGCCCTGTCCGGTGAACTGTCCAGGATGAAGCGGTGCGGACTGATCGATTATGAGAAAAACCAGTTTACGATCCACTGCCGGGAATGACCGGCGCGGATCCATTTTCCTATACGTTAAGATGTAAACATGCCGGAGGCCTGGACGTTCCCGTTCAGTGCAGCCGGTTTTTTGTCCGCTTTTTATCCAATTTGTAAAACTTAAATGAAAAACTAAATTCCAGTTGTGGACTATTCCAGTAAATTTGCGGAATTAACTTCCACTTTGCACCTTAACAAATTCATATATTTGCCTTATAATGAATCTATAAGCACCCAGTTTTGATGTTTTTTGCATGCCAACGGGGCATCTGAAAATAGTGTGCGAGACTAAATTCCACATGCCTTTGTGCAAG
>NZ_JYHN01000074.1:0-48021 GCF_000954015.1 Clostridium sp. FS41 | reverse complement strand
ACACCCAGTTTGTCACTTCTTTTTTAGTAAGCATTGATTTTTCCTCCTGAATCCCATATAATAAGGGTGTGTTAGTTTATTTCGTTCTGGATCCTTCGCGGCGGCTACCGCTGGGGTCCATTTTTTTTTCCTGAGGGTACATCTCTTCATATTTCACGATGATCTGTTCCAACTCCTGTATTTCCATCCTCGTAATCTCCTCCTCACCCGTCAAGTACATTAAAAGATTACGCTTTTTGCTGAGCTTATTTTGCGCTGACATATAAGCTTTCCTTGTACATTTTCCAGGAGTTCTTATCTTTTCAGACCTTTCTAATACCGCTTTAAGACGCTGATCAACGCACTGTCTGCTGCACCCCATTACTGAGCCAATTTCTTCATACGTCATGCCCTGCAGACGCATTTCAACCGTCTGTCTCTGGAGATATGTAAGATCAGCCGGATTGACGGCTTTAAATTCCTTTCTTATCTCCTCCAAAGTGTTAATCTTGTTTTGTTTCCTGGCTTCTTCCATTTTTTCGATCTGTTTACATGATGTGCAGATACCATCATCTGACAATGTGGGGGCCCCGCAAATACTGCAGCTTCGCTTTTTCTTCTTTAAGGTTCTTTTTGCCTTTGCAACCTGTTCATCCTTTGTGGTCCATGAAAGGTTGTCCACATGGTTATTGGCTGGATTTCCATCAAGGTAGCTCACATAAGGCTTGTTTTCCGGATTGGGGATAAAAGCCTGGGCAATCAGACGGTTAACAGAATATACCTTTTGTTTACCATTCTCCTGCAGACTGACTGTTGCCTGTTTCACATTCTTGCTTAATGTTATATGGGCCTCTACCCTGCTCCCGTCTGGCCGTATCTTAAAAACTGTGCCATTCGTATGTACTTCCAGACGTCCATCCAGGATTACCTTACTGTCCTTATGCATTTCTCTCTCACCTCCCTTCTACATCCTGTTTAGCAGTCTAATCAACTCGCGGACCTGAAAAGATCGATATATGTAAGCCGCTGTCAGCGCAAGAACAATAATGCATAGCGCCCAGAGCAGCTGATCAATAAAATTATCCACTTGCAAATCATCATTGTACTTATCTAAATCAGCTTGTCGTTTCATTGGCTTGTCCCTCCTTCGCTTATGCTTGTCCATTAGGACCGCTTTTAAGCGGTACCCTCTTTCTTTCTGATCATTTCATCACGGAAGCGCTCCAGAAACTGATAAAACATTTCCGTATTCTCATTTCTTTCCACTTTAATGTCCTCCGGGTTCGTATAGACTTTCCCGTCATATGTTGTTATGGTTACGTTTGCCATATCACCACCCCTCTCTGATAGATTGTATGTGGCATTGGTTGTACTTCTTGCATTGTCCGTCTTGTCTTTTTTCTCCCCCTAGCTTATACTGTACTTACAGGCGTTGCAGTGCCGAGTACAAAAGAAAGGAGAAAGTGTTTATGCATTACATTAAGTTTGATAGTTTTGGTATTGAAGTAACTGATTACTTGCTTGATGACAATTGGCTTGTAATTGATGCAAGCCTAGCCACAAAAGAGGAATTTGATAAGTTTAAGGACTTTCATTTACAGCATCATCTTACCAATGAAAATTTGTTGAATTTCACTTTGGACGATACTTCCTATTGCGGTTCTCTAGGTGCATATACCTACGATATTGAATATAATATTCGTTTGTATGTGAGTACCATTCCATTCAAGGAATCACTTAGCGAAGAGTCTGTATTTAGTTTTAACCTTCAAAAAGTATTGGAAAATCATGAGCAACGTTTAACTGCCATAACCAAAATTTTAAAGAGGAACAATTTGCTAAGCGAAGATGAAGCTTTAGACCTACTGCCTTACTTGCCAATCGACCACTTTATATTTGCAATGCATCGTCAGGTTCCTAACTTGAATAAGTATCTGTTAGACACCCATTCAACACTGGAGGAACTTAGAAAAAAGTAGAGCGCTTTGTATCTCTGTCATGTTTCTCAATTACACGTTTGATATCTTCTACTTTCAAGTTTGGCTGACTTTGAACTTGCCCTTCAAGGTCAGCTACTTTCTTTTTTAATTCCTCTGTCTCCTTGTTCAACACGGACAAATTGTCTAAAATTGTGATCAGACAGCCTTTTGATATAAACATCCCTCTTACCTCCTTCCTTATTCACTTGCCAATGTGCGTCCATTCAGTTTGTCTTCTGCATGAGAAAATCCCTAGCAGTCTGAACCTGACCTTCAAACCGACACTGCATGGTTTCCGGTAGTTCATTCCAGTGCTCCATAATGTAGCGTAGCTGCTCCAGACGTTTCTGTTCTTTAGATTCCGGTACTTCTCTGTGTTCTTTCACCTTCTCACCTCCTTTCCGTTCGACTATGTCATAATTATATTCGACTTAGTTCAATATGTCAAGATATTTTTCTTGACTTTGTCGAATTTCTATTGTAATATTTAAGTATGAAACGAGGTGATAAATTGTGAATGAAGAAATCAGAGATAGGATTGGAAAGGTAAGAGAGCACTTTCAGAAAAGCCAAGAAGAATTTGGAACCATTCTTGGAGTAACTAATTCTACCATTTCCTTATTAGAGAGAAAAAAGCGTGACCCTTCTGATAGATTAGTACGAGATATATGTAGGGAATTTAATATTAATGAAAAATGGCTCCGAACCGGAAAGGGCGAAATGTTCAATAAGATGGATGCAACAGATCTGGTATTTAGCCATTTTGGCTCTATAATGGGAAATGCAAGCGCACAAAAAAAAGCGGTCTTATCCGCCTTGGTTGAGATGGTATATTGTGTTCCTGATGATAAGTGGGATTATATTTTTAATCAATTTGAAAGCTGCCTAAAAGAGGCCCATAAAGATCCTGAGGAGGATTAACTCCTCCCCAGAACCCCTAAAACTAGATGGTAGATGTGTCTTGCTTGCGAATCATCTAATGAATCAACTAACTCATGCAACATCTTTTTAAATATCATATTATGTACCACCCTTCCCCTATAGTCGTTATAACGACCTTGTTACTATATGAACGTTGCGACATGATTAAATTGCCTGTCAGTTTCGCATTTGTCCGGTATAACGGACAAATATTGACAAGTGTCTATTATGTATCCCCTTCAGGGGGATATGCGGATTGAAAACAGGTCCGCCGGCTGAACGTCCAATGCAAGGGAAAGGATGCATATAGTACGTAACGTGGGATTGGCTTTGCCGTCCTCAATCTGGTTAATTTGGGTTTTACTGATTCCTGATAATTCCGCAAGTTCGCGATCTGTAAGGCCTGCCTTATCACGGAAATCAAACAGATGATATTCAATTGTAAATCGTGGAACCATAAGCATGTACCTCCATGCGAATAGTATTCGCAGTAGCAGCAGAAGTCATGCACAAACTTATGTTCGATTTCATTATATCAGAACACACGTTCTTATTCAAGTATTAATGTGTAGAATTAAAATAGCCTATGGCTTTTATTAAAATAGCCTATGGCTTTTTAATAATATTATCTTATGGAGGAAAAGAATATGAAAAAAATTGTTGTTGCTATCGCGTTAACCACTATTGCGCTTACGGCTTGTGGGGGCAAAGCTACCGCAGTTACTGAGAAAGCAACTAACGCACCGGCCGCTGAAAGTACAGCTGATAATACTCAAAAAGCCGTTGTGGCAGAAACCGTGGCAGCCTCGAAGGAAGATGATGCTTCTACGGTGAAGGAACAACTGGAATTCAATCCATTAAAAACGCTTGATGGCGAAATCTGTCTACTGATAACTAATAATAGCAGTAGCGTTATTGACGAATTGGAAGTTCAGATAAATTATAAGAATGGTTCTGGCGAAACGATAGATATGGATACGGATGGGCATGATATGGTCCTTCCTGGAAGTACAGTCGTTTCAAAAATGAGTGCTCCTGGAGAATATTCAGACTATGAAATAGTTAGTGATGTTCAATTAGGTTGTCATCCATCTTATAAAAACCATGCGGACAAAATTTCCATCACGTCAAATCCGGGTGATGATTGTGTAATTATTGAGATAACAAACAATGACAATGTTCCCATTGATGAAATAGAGTATGCAGTAGTTTATTATAAGGGTGATGAGGTCGCCCACATTGACTATCCACAAGATATCTATGATGTTGAAGCAGGAAAAACAGTTACCGAAAAGGCATCTCCCTACGATGTTGATTATGATAGCTATGAAGTGTACCTGAATCAGGCCCACACTTTCTAAAATCAAAGTAAAAAGCCCCCGTGCTGGTAACACAGAAGCTTTTCACATAGATTTTCTCTTACCGGGTAATCCCAGAAAGATACAATCAGATTCGACACCTGTATTATATCATTTCTGGTACGTTCTTGGCAAGGGGCGTATTTTTTGTACATTTTTTCATATCATTACATAGGAGATGATATAATTATGGATAAAAATTTTCTACGGGGCGCATGTTACGTGCGTGTATCAACGGATAACCAGTTAGAAAACTACAGCATTGAAGAACAAACCGACCGCCTAGAGGCATATTGCAAAGCAAAGGATATCCAGATAGTCCGAATATATACTGATGGTGGCTATTCTGGTGGAAACACTAACAGGCCCGCTCTGCAGCAGATGATCCAGGATATCGACAGAGGATTGATAGATTCTGTTATTGTCTACAAACTTGACCGCCTATCCCGAAGCCAAAAGGACACACTTATGCTGATCGAGGATTGTTTTCTTGCCAAAAATGTGGACTTTGTTTCGGTGAATGAAAATTTTGACACATCCACCCCCTTTGGCCGGGCTATGATCGGAATATTGTCGGTCTTTGCCCAGCTGGAGAAGGACCAGATCACAGAGCGTTTTACCATGGGGCGCATAGGCAGGGCCAAGAATGGGTATTTTCACGGGGGCGGCAACGCTCCAACAGGATATGATTATATTGATGGAGATCTTGTTATAAATGATTACGAGGCTATACAGGTCAAGGAATTGTATGATCGTTTTTTAAAGGGGTATACCATTCATAACTGTTGGCAGTACATGCAGCAAAAATACGGGGGGTGGAATAGCGAAGTTTTGGTTCGGAATGTTCTAAAAAACGAATTATATATTGGAAAAGTAAAATTCAAAGGCGTAGCATATCAAGGAAACCATCAGCCTATCATATCCGAAGAGGCATTCCGGCAGGTGCAGGACCTGTTTAACAGCTCCAGGAGGGCCTCTAATACCTTCAAGCGGTCTCCATTTAAGGCAAGCACCCTTCTTTCCAGTCTCGTGTATTGTGGTAAGTGTGGGGCACGTTTCCATGGTGAGCACGGCAACTATTCTTGTTACAGCCGTACTAAAGGTGACAAAAAATATATTGTGGATCCTAACTGCAAAAATAATAAATGGAAAATAGAAGAATTGGATAAACTGGTGGTGGATTACATAACGCGCTTAGACTTTTCCAAATTGCAGAATAATCCTCCGGCCCAGGCTTCTGTAACGGACTATTCTTTACGTTTGTCCGATATAGATAAGCAGATTGGAAAACTGATAGACCTTTATCAGGTCGGTGGCATTCCGCTTGAAGTTATACAATCAAAAATGGATGCACTCAGTAAAGAGAAGGAAACGCTATTGGAATTATCAAGGCCAAAAGATGTTTCAAAGACCACCCTTGAAGAAATGATATCCGCAAGAGATACTTTAATAGCGCTTGCGGATTCAGGCAGTTTAGATGAAAAGAGAGCCTGCATAACAATGATTATAGACCGCATTATAATAAATGAGACCGATGTAAATATTAAGTTAAAGCAGCTTTAATTTATTTTACAAGTTTATAAATACCATGTGCATGGGATTTGGATGCAACGCGGCCGGTATTGTGGGATGCCGCATCATCGATTCCCCAAGGGAACGGATCATTGCCATGATCACCAACAATTTTGTGCCCTGCAACGGAAGGTTCCCCACCCTGATCGCCATTATATCCATGTTTTTTGTAGGGGTATCCGGAGGTGCCTTTGAATCCCTTTTATCAGCCCTGCTCCTGACAATGTTCATTGTTCTGGGCGTATTTATGACCTTTGCGGTCTCCAAGGCCCTGTCCATGACTGTTTTAAAGGGAATGCCCTCCTCCTTTACCCTGGAGCTTCCTCCCTACCGGCGTCCCCAGATCGGCAAGGTGATCGTGCGCTCCATCTTTGACCGCACCTTGTTTGTGCTGGGAAGGGCCATTGTCGTGGCCGCTCCTGCAGGACTTCTCATATGGATCATGGCCAATGTACAGGTGGGAGGGATCACCCTTCTGGCACATTGTTCCGGTTTTCTGGACCCCTTCGCCCATATGCTGGGCATGGACGGAGTTATCCTCATGGCATTTATCCTGGGGCTTCCGGCCAATGAGATCGTGATCCCCATTATCATCATGGCATACATGGCCCAGGGAAGCATCCTGGATTTTGAAAGCCTTACACAGTTAAAGGAACTGCTGGTAAACAACGGCTGGACCTGGATAACCGCTGTGAGCACCATGCTTTTCTCCTTAATGCACTGGCCCTGTACCACCACCCTGCTCACCATACGCAAGGAATCGGGAAGCCTGAAATGGACAATTATGTCCTTTTTGATACCCACGGTATGCGGCATTGTCATCTGCTTTGCATTTAACTGTGTGGCGCAGATGTTTATTTAGGCCAAACCAAAGGGACCCCAAGCTCTGTTATAGGGCGCTCAGGGGATGAGCCTCTCCAATTCGGTCCCACAAAACCAATTCGATCCACAAAACAGAACGGCGGATTTTCCGCCACGCTGAAACAGCCCGGAACAGACGGTATCCCATCCGCGTTCCGGGCTGTTTCTTGATATTATTTTACTTCTATCTCATAAACCGTTTATCTTATTAATACATTCCGCCCATGTCAGGTGCTGCCGGCATTGCAGGAGCCGGCTCCTTGATGTTGGCAACCACGGACTCGGTTGTCAGCAGTGTGGATGCAACGCTGGTTGCGTTCTGAAGTGCGCTTCTTGTAACCTTTACAGGATCCAGGATGCCTGCTTCGATCATGTCTACAAACTCTTCCTTATATGCATCAAATCCGGTTCCTGTCTTGGATTCTTTTACCTTATTAACGATCACGGAACCTTCCAGTCCGGCATTGGCAACAATGTGGAACAGAGGAGCTTCCAGTGCTTTTAAGATGATCTTAGCGCCGGTCTTCTCATCGCCTTCCAGGCCGTCCACGATCTTCTGGACATCAGCTGCAGCGTGTACGTATGCGGAACCGCCGCCCGCAATGATGCCTTCCTCAACAGCTGCCCTTGTTGCATTCAGGGCATCTTCCATACGAAGCTTAGCTTCCTTCATCTCTGTCTCGGTAGCAGCGCCTACACGGATCACAGCAACGCCGCCTGCCAGCTTAGCCAGACGCTCCTGCAGTTTCTCCCTGTCAAAGTCAGAGGTGGTCTCCTCGATCTGCTTGCGGATCTGAGCAACTCTCGCTGCGATAGTATCCTTATCTCCCATACCGTCAACAATAATGGTGTTCTCTTTCTGAACCTTAACGGATTTTGCACGGCCTAACTGCTCCATGGTTGCATCCTTCAGATCCAGTCCAACTTCCTCGGAGATCACGGTTCCGCCTGTGAGAATAGCGATATCCTGTAGCATCTCTTTTCTTCTGTCGCCGTAGCCTGGAGCCTTAACAGCAACTACGTTGAATGTACCTCTTAACTTGTTAACGATCAGGGTGGTCAGTGCTTCGCCTTCCACATCCTCTGCAATGATAAGCAGTCTTGCGCCCATCTTTACAACCTGCTCTAACAGAGGAAGCAGATCCTGGATATTGGAGATCTTCTTATCGGTGATCAGCACATATGGATCGTCCAGGTTTGCTTCCATCTTATCCATATCAGTGCACATATAAGCAGACAGGTAACCTCTGTCAAACTGCATACCTTCAACCAGGTCAAGCTCTGTCATCATTGTCTTGGATTCCTCAATGGTGATAACGCCGTCCTTGGAAACCTTCTCCATAGCGTCTGCTACCATTGTACCAACCTCATCATCAGATGCGGAGATGGCTGCAACTCTTGCGATCTGTGCCTTGCCGTTAATTGGCTTGCTCATAGCCTTAATAGCGTCAACAGCAGCGTCTGTGGCTTTCTTCATGCCCTTTCTCAGAACGATGGGGTTAGCGCCTGCCGCCAGGTTCTTCATACCTTCGTTTACCATTGCCTGAGCCAGTACAGTTGCGGTTGTAGTACCGTCACCGGCAACATCATTGGTCTTGGAAGCAACTTCCTTGATCAGCTGAGCGCCCATATTCTCGTAGGCATCTGCCAGTTCGATCTCTTTTGCAATGGTCACGCCGTCATTGGTAATTAATGGAGCTCCGAAGGATTTATCCAGAACAACGTTGCGTCCTTTCGGTCCTAAGGTAACACGTACTGTATCTGCTAACTGATTCACACCTGATTCAAGTGCCTTGCGGGCTTCTACGCCATATTTAATCTGCTTTGCCATGATGATCAACCTCCAAATTTATGTTCTATTCATTATTTTGTAAAATGGGTTCAATTATTCAACTACTGCCAGGATGTCGCTCTGTTTAACGATCACGTACTTCTCATCATCCAGCTCTACCTCTGTACCGGAGTACTTGGAGTAGATAACCTGATCCCCTGCCTTTACCTGCATGGTGATCTCCTTGCCGTCCACAACACCGCCTGGGCCTACTGCGATAACCTCTGCCTGCTGTGGTTTTTCCTTCGCTGCTCCCGGAAGGACAATACCGGACTTTGTAGTCTCTTCTGCTACTAACTGCTTTAATACGACCTTGTCAAACAATGGTACCAACTTCATAATTGAATTCCTCCTTACAATCTGTCTGCTTTTTCTTTCTCGTTACTTACTAAGCATCTTAATTTTGCTCACATGATATGTTATATCACCAGTTGTTAGCACTGTCAAGACTTGAGTGCTAATTTCTTTTAATTTTATTATTTTTTTACAAATTGATGTTTCTTTTTTTTTCCATTCGTATTACAATAGTAGCAATAAGGAATACTATGAAATGTATCGCACAATTATGCTTTATCATTATTCTAAGAAGGGGGTTTTGTCATGTCAAAGAAAGGTTGGGGTAAGTTCGTAGCATTTGCAGCTGTAGCAGGAGCTGTGGCTGCCGGCGTTTCTTATGTACTTCAGTATAAGACATACCATAATGAACTGGAAAAAGATTTCCGCGAGTTTGAGGACAACGATGAGGAGGCAGATGCGGATGCTTCTGACCGCACCATTGATTCACGGAAGGCGGACCGCAATTATATCTCCCTTTCATCCAGCAAAGATGAGTTCAAGGTAGCTGCCAAGGACATGGCCAGCGCCACGAAGAACGTACTAAAGGATGCAGGCAGCCTTCTGTCAGATACGGCTCACGAAGCCGTCTCAGCAGCCGTGGACACGGCCCACATCGCCATACACACTATGAAGGCCAAGAAGGCGGATCTCATGGATGAGCACGGACAGAACAAGGAGGACGATTCCGAACTGTTCGAGGACGAAGGGTTCCTGGATGATGATTATGTGGACGAGGATGACCTCTATGACTATGGCCGTATGGACGGCGATTCTTCCTATCCTCCCAGGAATTACCCGGAAGATTACAGCGATGACCTGATGGACGAGGAGGAAGCTTCCGTGGAAAAGGAGGATATCCCTCCCGCTCCCGAGCCCACCGCCACCATTGAGGAAGATACACTGGATTAAAGCATAAAACCTCCGGGGGTTTTTGGCATTGTGCCGCTGCCCCGGAGGTTTTTCTTTTTTTCCTGTGTTTTATGATTCAGGATCACTCCTCCCATACCAGAAGATTTTTCCATACAGGCAGCTTGATCTGTTCTTCTCCCAGCACATACGCATGGTTGTCACTGTCCTCTGACAAAAGCTGGTATTCTTCTGTGGATTCGCTGTAAACCCACCTCTCATCCGTAACCACCACGCCGCGGTCCACTTCCAGTTTCCAAGTGACTGTCTCATTCTCATCATTCATGCTGGTATAGGTCACTTCACCGTCCATAAGGTCTTCTGAAAATGAACCCGTCTTGCAGATATCCCTCACTTCCCCCTCCGGGCTCCACTGATAATAGCAGTAGCCGGTATGGCCTTTCCCTTCCATCCTGCCGTCCTTCCAGAGCCCTTCGGAGTAATCATACCTGGGAGCGTCCAGGTTCACCACCTGAAGGGCCGTACACTGTCCCTCCGGCTTTCCATCCTGGAATGTTCCGTAATATACGGTGCCGGCCATTGTAAAAACCATTCCCTGCCCTTCTATCTCTTCACTAAGGCCTTCCCCATTATAGAGGTAACGCCTGCCCTCCATGGTTGTGTAAAACAGATCCTGCAGTGTTTCCTCTTCCCGCTCCATGATGCCCGCCGCCTTTTCCAGATTTCCCTCATTCAGCGCCTTCATGATATCTCCCGCCAATACATCCTGATCCTGGTCCAGAACAGGGACGCCGTCCGCCCTGGCCCGACTCCCTGAGCCGCCCATGCCATCCCCGCTTCCTGCGCGGCCCACACCTCCGGCGCCGTCTTCACTTCCTGCGCCGTCCGCCATGCGGCCTCCTCCTGCATTATCAATACCAGGGTCTGCCGCCATCTCACCATTAATACGGCCGGATATATGTCCCTGGCCCTTCATTCCCCAAAAAACGCTGATTCCCAGCACAATGGCAAATGCAGCTATTGCTGTTATATCCGGCACGCTGAATTTTCTGTTCTTCATGGTTTCACTGTTCCTTTCTCCGGTCATATCTCCGGCCTTTTCTCCGACCCTTTCTCCGGTTTTTCCCAGGCCTGATCCAAGAGCCTGATCCCCTTTTCAATCTCCCTCTCACTGAGCCTTGCGTATCCCAGCATGACCGTGGAGGAATCCATACCGTGCTGTGGGTTGATAAAGCAGTCCGACATTGCATAGACCTTCACCCCGGCTGCGGCTGCCCGCTCCACCAGCTGCATCTCGCCGCCTTTCCACTTAGAGGTCAGGAGCACATGAAGGCCGGCATATTCCCCATTGATCACAAACCTGTCCTCCAGATCCTTAAGTCCGGCCAGGAGCACATCATGCTTTCCTTTGTACACAGCCCTCATACGGTTTAAATGCCGCTCATAGTACCCCTGGGTAATGAACTGGTACAAGATATTCTGATCAATCCTGGACACTGTGGAGGCGTAAAAACCAGCCCGTTCCCTGTACTTCTCCATCAAATGACGGGGCAGCACCATAAACCCCACACGGATTGCCGGGGCTATGGATTTGGAAAATGTTCCCATATATATCACCCTGCCGCCCCGGTCCATGCCCTGAAGGGCGGGGATAGGCATACCTTTGTAGCGGAACTCGCTGTCATAATCATCCTCGATCAGATAGCCCCGGCTGCTGTAAGCCCAAGCCAGCAGTTCCTGGCGGCGCTTTACAGGCATGACGATCCCTGTGGGATATTGATGGGAGGGCATGATATACGCCACCTGTGCCCCGCTGTGCGAAAGCCGGTCCACATTCATCCCGTACCGGTCCATTTCCACGGGAACCACGCTGTATCCCACCCCGCGCAGCACACGGTACGCCTGCTTGTAGGTGGGGTTTTCCATTGCGATCCGTGGATCACTGCCCAGGTCATTTCCCAGGATCTGCCACAAAAGCATGAGAAGGTATTCGCTGCCGGCACCGATCAGTATCTGGTCCGGGCTGCAGTTCACTCCTCTGGCTGAATGGAGATATGCTCCAATGGCTGTACGAAGGGACAGTTCTCCCTGTGGATTGCCCACTGCAAACATATCCTTATTGTCATCCACCAATGTATTGCGGCTGAGTTTTCTCCAGATATTAAAGGGGAAACTTTCCAGGTCGATTCCCCTGGGAGAAAAGTCCACCTCATAGGCCTGTTCCCCCGGCTCCTGTTCCACCACAAAGGAACCCGGCGATCTCTGCCGTACCTCCACCAGTTCCTCTATTTTACACACATAATATCCCTTGCAGGGCAGAGCCTCGATATACCCTTCCGACAGCAGCTGGTCATAGGCCATCTGCGTGGTACTGCGGCTCACTTTCAAATTCTGCGCCAGGACCCTGGTCGATGGAAGCCTGCTGCCTGCCTCCAGCCTGGCCGAGCGTATCTCGTCCTTGATGTACTGGTAGATCTGTTCATAAAGAGGGCTTTCCGACTGGCTGTCAAAGGGTATGATCAGTTCCATGTCCCCACCTTTCTTCCATCAACTGGCATTGTTATAATCAAATATATCAACCGGATAAATCATACCAGATTTGCATGGTGCTGTCAATATTCAGGGGGCTCCGGTATATGTGCTAAGACCGGAACCTAAGACCGGGACAGACCGGTCATCACAGGAAAACGGCTGCTGCACCCTGCTTAAAAGGCGCGGCAGCCATCTCACTGTTATGATGCACTATTACAGCGGATCCATTTCCCAGTTACAGCGTTTTTCACTTGCTGGATCCGTATACCAGTCTCCCCTCAATATATTTTGCAACAATATTCCTGTCATCTCCGGCCTGGATCAGCCGTTCGATCCGCTCACAGGTGGAACGCCGGCTCAGATCCGCAATGGACGTATCATCCAGCACCACTGCGTCAAACAGGTACCCCGGTTCAAAACTGCCTGCTTTGCCCCAGAAGCTTCCTCCCCCTTTGGTTGCCAGGTAAAATGCTTCCGACCAGGACAATCCTCCCATGACCGCGTCAGGGTCGTCCCCCCGCTCTGTCTGGGCCCATCTGACCCTGGATGCCAGGATGGCATGTTTTACCACCTGGAACATTTCCAGATGCCCCACACCCGCCATGTCTGAGCCCAGGCCCACGGCAATGCCGGAATCCAGATATTCCCTCACAGGCGCAATGTTGGCGGCAAACATGTTGCACTCCGGACAATGGGCAACCATCACCTTCCGCTCCCTCATCAGCTCCATCTCTGCTTCATTTGGAAAGACACAGTGGGCCATCACGGCCGGGACTGCAGACCCCATAAGGCCGTATCTGTCATAGGCCTCCCCATAACATGTCAGCCCCGGCTCCAGTTCATTCACCCACTTGATCTCATCCAGACCCTCGGACAGGTGGGACTGCACAGGCACATTGTATTTTTCCGCCAATGCTCCCAACCCCTCCAGCAGCTGGTTCGTGCAGGTGGGAACATACCGGGGGGTGATCACAGGCTTTACCGGGCCGTACAGGCCCCCGCAGTCACGCAGCCACTCTTCTGTCTCGCGCAGGCTTTCCTCTGTGGTCTCCACCAGACCCTCCATGGAATTGCGGTCCATATTGACCTTCCCCACATAGGCTGCAAACCCCTTTTTATACAGCATTGACATGAGCAGTTCGGTGGCGGGCCGGTGGATGGTGGCAAACATCACCGCCCTGGTGGTGGTGGTGGTCTTCATCAGATCATGGGTAAAACGTTCATATGCCCTGGCCGCATATTCCAGATCCCTGTAATGGCTTTCCTCGGGAAACGCATAGATATCAAACCAGGTTCCCCAGCCATCGGCTTCAATGTTGCGGCCCAGGCCCCGAAAACCGTACTGGGGAGCATGAAGGTGCAGGTCACACAGTCCGGGAATGATCACATGGCTGCCGTAATCCATCACCTGGATATCCTTATAGTTTGCCGGCAGTTCTCTGTATACCCCGGCCGAAACTCCATTTTCACACACAACATATGCATTGTCATGGCAGATAAAACGCTCTTTTTCCTCCGTATACACAACTGCGCCCTTCAGGGCAAATACGAGGTTTTCCATCATCAGGCCCTACCTTCCTTTCTGTTTTTGCTCTCCCAGAAATAATAGGCGGGAAGCCCGGTAGCCACCACTACAAAGGCACTGAACAGGCTCTTGTAGGGCGCCCACAAAAAGGTAGACACAAGGAGGACCACATTGGCTCCCACGGACAGGATGGTCATAAGCAGCCAGGCCGGGCATTTCCAGGAAGGATTATAATCCGCTTTCTTATGCAGCTTAAACATGGTTGCAAAGGAAAGGGCATTTTTACACAGGGCCACGAAGGAAAAGAATCCTAACAAGGCTCCGATATCCGCTGCAAATACCAGGACAATGGAAACAGCGCAGGAATACATGATGGAGTTGGCCGGTGTCTCCCACTTGGGATGGATCTCAGCAAATTTCCGAAAAAACAGGCCATCCTTTGCCATTGCATACTCGATCCTCGGCTGGCACATGATGGTCCCGTGGAGAGATGCGATAATAACGATAATGGCGATAAATGCGGTCATAACGCCTGCTGCCGAACCGATCACCGGAATCTGCGCAGCCGCCTCAGCCACCGGTGCGGAGGATGCGGTTAAAAGATTCATGGGCAGAAGGCCGGTGACAGCTGCTGCCAGACTGGTGTAAATGGCAATGATGACAAAAACCGTAATGATCAGGGCTTTTGGAATGGTCTTTTCCGGATCCTTCACCTCCCCTGCCATGGAACAGGCCGTGGCCATCCCCGCATAGGACCATGTGGTGGCGGAAACGCCTGCCAGTGCCTTAAACCCGGTGGATGCCCCTGCCATGGCCGGTGCGCTTATCATGGTCTTGTCCGCATAAAACAGTCCCACGCCGATGAGAAGCGCAAAGAGAAGCATTTTAAAACTGGTCATAAAGGTGAGGAACTTGCCGCCCACCTCCACGGAACGCATGTTGATGATCATGAATGTCACGATCAGAGCAGTGGCCAGCAGCTTGATGCCGATCCCGGCAATCCCGGGAATAAAAAATGCTATGTAGTCCGCCAAAGCCAGGGCCATGATGGAATAGGACGGCGGATCCCCTCCCCAGAACGTGGTCCAGCCGCACAGGAATGCTAGCGGCCTGCTTCCCGCCTCCCTGAACCAGACATAGAACCCTCCGTCATCCGGACATGCGGCCGTAATCTCCGCAGCCACCATGTTCTGAGGGATCATGATGATCCCGCCCACTATAAATGCCAGGATCGTGATCGCCGCACATCCTGAGGCAGCGGCCACCTCCCCCACCGATGAAAATATACCTGAACCGATCACGGTCCCAACCCCCAGGGATACCACGGCTCCCAGTCCCAGCTTGCGTTTCAGCTCCTGAGGCCGGTCGGCCACCTGTCCCTTCCCCTTATCCATAAAAGGACCTCCTTATTATAAGTTTTCTACGTATATGCTTTGAATCCAGTCATGCGCGCTTTCTGTTTCTGTCCTAATTAAACACCATGACCTGCACATACTGTCAACCTATAATATAAAGTATTTTTTCTCAAAATCTAAAGTTGACTGTAAAACTCATATTTACCTGTATTCGGCCAGAAAACAATACTCTCCCAAAAGGTCCCCCTCTTCGTAAGATTCAATGACGGAAAATGTCAGGGTATTTTCATCCTGCTCCTTCAGGGTCACCAGGCTGCAGGATTTAAGGTCCTCCTTTAACGCCCGCAGAATAAACCTGTCCCTGTAGGAATCCGGAAACTTGCGCCTGTTATTGGCAAGAGTCCTGCTGCCTTTTTTGATATAGGTGAAGATCCCCACTGCCCGTGATCCTTTATGGACATAGGGCGCCATGGCCCGCTCCAGGGAGGATATGTTAAATCCCTGGATAATCTCGGTGTGGAAATAATCCAGCACAATATCCACGGATCCCCCCTTCAGCGGATAGGCCAGTGTGTCTGTCACAAGATATAAGATCTGATAGCGCCGGTCCAGCGTCTCGATCCTGGCCTTGATATCCCGGATCACCGACAGATCGGAATCCGCGATAATATAAATTGCCTCCGGGTCCAGATACAGGATCCCGGTGCTCAAAAAGCAGATGGTGTTTACAAAATTTTCCAATATCACTTTTCCCTTTAGAGGCTGGGACTGTATCTCCTTGAGGATCCAGTAAAAATTCTTTTGAAGGCGGCTCACCCCGTCCGGCTTCAGGCGCCCGTAGGTCTCCCGGTTCCTGTCAATGGGCACGATCCTGGGACCTTTCCCCATCCCTCTCCCCTCATCCTTTCCCGTGTCCTTCTCCGTACCCTTCCCTGTTTCCACTTCCGTATCCTTCCCCGCCTTCCCCTCTGTCTCCACCTCCATGTCTCCCCCAATATAGATCCCATCCCGGATCTCAGCTTCATATCCGCAGACACAGGATGCTTTTCCCTTTACGATCTCCAGATCCTCGATCCTGGTATCCTCATATACAAGGGATCCGCCGCAGCGGGGGCAGCACAGGATGGGCAGGATATCCAGATGGATCCCGGCCCGCCGGTGCTGCGGAGTCCTGTTTAATTCTTTTATCTGCTGCCTCAGTTCCCTGCAGGCAGTATCCAGCTTCTGTTCCTGTTCGCACACACGCCTGTGCACCTGCCTTAGCAGTTCCTTTTTAAGTCCCCATATTTCCCCTTCCGGTTTCTCCCCCCGTTCCCAGGAAAACCAGTCTCCGATCTCCTTTAACAAAAACCCATCCTCCCTGAGTCCCAGGATAGTCTCCAGCTCCCTTTTACAGTCCTGGTCAAAGAATAGCTGTCCCTCCCTTTTTCCCGGGCGCAGCAGGCCCAGCTGGATATAATAGCGGACCGTCCTCACCGAAAGCCCGTATAATGTGGAAAATTCCTGTATCTTCATCCCCGTCCCCCCGTTATCTACGGCTCCAGATCTGCGATCCGCTTTTCCAGGCGCCTTTTCCTCTGTTCCCATTGTTCCCTCTCCTGCTCCAGTTCCCGCAGGCGCTCCTCCATATACAGGGCCAGCTGTCCGCTGTCCTCCGGGCTGGCGAAATTGGACAGCCTTCTAAGGGAAAGGATCTTGTGGATATCCTTTAAAGGGAACCCCACCGCCTTTGACTTTTCGATCAGCTTCATATCCGCCCGGCAGTCCTCGTTAAAACTATATTGATGGTTCTTCACCTCGGGGACCAGCAGCCCCAGTTCCACATAGTACCGTATGGTGTGCTGAGGCACCTGGAATTCCCGCGAAAACTCACCTATCTTCATACATCGCACCTCCCCTGGATCAAATGGGCGCGAAGCACGTTCCCGTCCTTCGCCCATCCGCGCGTAACATTTATCTCTGTGGCATATCCCTGTGGCATTTGCCCCCGCCTGCCAAAAAGGAGCCGCATAAAATACGCGGCTCCTCTTAACATCTCTTATCTCATACGGTTCCCATGATACGGCCCGATAAAATCCCCTTTACTTAGGCAGTCTGAACGAACTCTTAAGGGATACGATCCGGTTGAACACAGGCTGCTCCGAAGTGCTGTCCTTGCAGTCCACACAGAAAAAGCCGTTGCGCACAAACTGATAGCTGTCATATGCCTTTCCCTCTGCCAGGGCAGGCTCCACAAAGCAGTTCTTCAGCACAGTAAGGGAATTGGGATTTAAATTCAGGCTTCCGTCCTCATTCATCTTGCCCTTTTCCTCATCCACAATATTCTCATAAAGGCGGCACTCCACCTGCCTTGCGGTGGGAACCGCAACCCAGTGGATGGTTCCCTTTACCTTTCGCCCTTCAAAGCCGGAGCCGCTCTTGGTCTCAGGATCATAGGTTCCATGGACAACGGTCACATTGCCGTTCTCATCCTTCTCACATCCGGTGCATGTCACAAAATATGCGCCCATAAGCCGCACCTCATTACCCGGGAACATACGGAAATACTTCTTGGGCGGCTCTTCCATGAAGTCCTCCCTCTCAATATAAAGCTCACGCCCAAAGGGCACCTTCCTGTCACCCAATTCCGGATTCTCCAGGTTATTGGGGACATCCAGCAGTTCTGTCTGGCCCTCGGGATAGTTGTCGATCACCAGCTTCACAGGATCCAGGATAGCCATCATACGCGGTCTTTTAAGCTTTAAGTCCTCGCGGATACAGTATTCCAGCATGGCGTAATCCACAGAACTGTTGGCCTTTGACACGCCTACCAGATCCACAAACATCTTGATTGCTTCCGGCGTGTAGCCCCTTCTGCGCAGGGCTGCTATGGATACAAGGCGCGGATCATCCCAGCCGTCCACAATACCGTCCTCCACCAGCTTCTTGATATACCGCTTGCCTGTCACCACGTTGGTCAGGTACAGCTTTGCAAATTCAATCTGGCGCGGAGGATTCTCAAACTCACATTCCCTCACCACCCAGTCATAAAGCGGCCTGTGATCCTCAAACTCCAGGGTGCAGATGGAGTGGGTGATCTTCTCAATGGCGTCCTCAATAGGGTGGGCAAAATCATACATGGGGTAAATGCACCACTTGTCCCCTGTGTTATGATGGGCCATATGGGCCACACGGTAGATGACCGGATCCCTCATGTTGATATTGGGGGAAGCCATGTCGATCTTGGCCCGAAGCACCTTTTCCCCGTCCTTGTACTTGCCGTCCTTCATATCCTCAAACAGCTTTAGGTTCTCCTCCGGCGTCCTGTTCCTGTATGGGCTCTCCTTGCCCGGAGTGGTAAAATCTCCGCGGTACTCCCTGATCTCCTCTGCGGTCAGGTCACAGACAAATGCCTTTCCCTTTTTGATCAGGAATACTGCGCACTGGTACATCTGCTCAAAATAATTGGATGCAAAAAACAGCCTGTCGTCAAAATCAGCGCCCAGCCACTTTACATCCGCCATAATGGACTCCACAAATTCCGTCTTCTCTTTTGTTGGGTTTGTATCATCAAAACGCAGGTTGAACTTTCCACCGTATTTCTGTGCCAGCCCGTAATTCAGCAATATGGACTTGGCATGTCCGATGTGTAAATAACCGTTGGGCTCAGGCGGGAAACGGGTCTGGACATGGTCATATACGCCCTCCGCCAGGTCCTTGTCAATCTCCTGTTCAATAAAGTTCTTGGAGACTACCTCCTTTTCCTCTGTTTCCATTACGGTGTCTTTCTCTGCCATAATTGTTCCTCCGTGGTTACTATTCTAATTGAGTATAATAAATAATCATAACACATTTCTTTTGTCTGTGAAAGGGCAAAATACATTTTCAGGTAGAAATCTTCCTGTCTGTCTGCTATACTATATTAATGTGCTAAATTGTATATAAATATTAAGGAGAATTGCCAAATCATGAAAAAAGCAGCTAAGTATGCATTGATAAAGACGGTCCCCATCTTTCTGGGATACATATTCCTTGGAATTGCCTTCGGACTCCTGCTTCAAAAATCAGGTTTGGGGGTGGGCTGGGCCTTTCTCATCAGCGCCCTGGTCTATGCCGGTTCCATGCAGTTTGCCCTGGTGGGTATCCTCACCGGCGGGCTGAGCTTTATCACCACAGCCGTCATGACCCTGTTCATCAACAGCCGCCATGCCTTCTACGGACTGACCTTTATCCAGCGGTTTAAGGAAATGAAACGCACCTATCCCTATATGGTATTTTCATTGACGGACGAGACCTACTCCCTTTTGTGCTCCATGGCCCGGCCATCGGATTTCACGGACAGGGAGTGGAAGGCGGCCACATTTTTCACCGCCCTGTTTGACCAGTGTTACTGGGTGGCAGGCTCTGTCATGGGCGCCCTGATGGGGGAGCTGATCCGGTTTGACACCACAGGGATCGACTTTGCTATGACAGCCCTGTTCGTGGTGATCTGTGTGGACCAGTGGAAGGCAGCCAGGACCCACATACCGGCCATAACAGGATTTATATGCGGCGCCCTGTTCCTGATGCTGATCCGCTCATCCAACTTTATCCTGCCGGCCCTGGCAGCCACAGTAGCCTTTCTGCTGTTCCTTCAAAAAGCAGTGGAAAAGAAAATGGAGGAAACCAACCCATGACAAACCTTTCAAACCCGGCCTATGTACTGTCCACCATACTGATCTGCGCCCTGTGCACCCAGGTCACGCGCTGGCTCCCCTTTCTGCTCTTTGGCGGCAAAAAGGAGGTGCCCAGGCTGATCCGCTACCTTGGGTGCGTGCTTCCGGCCGCCATCATGGCCGTGCTGGTGGTCTACTGCCTGAAGGGCATCACGCCCTTAACCTATCCGTACGGCCTGCCGGAACTGATCTCCGTGGCCGTGGTGGTGGTCCTCCACCTGTGGAAAAGAAATACGCTGGCAAGCATTGCCCTGGGCACGGTGTGCTACATGATATTGGTCCAAATGGTATTCTGAAAGCAGGCACTGTCCCCAAATCAGGCTGTAGCCCCAATCAGCTGTATCTTCAAAACAGCCTGTACATCCCCCACCGGGCGTACAGGCTGTTTTTTATGTTTCTTCCTGGACTTCGTCCAGCACAGGTTTTATGACCCCTGTGCGGACCAGCTCCACAAATGTGGGAACCAGTTCCGGATCAAACTGGGTTCCGGCACCCTTTTCCAGTTCATTGATGGCAAAATCCACTGACATGCTGGACTTATAGCTTCTCTTTGACACCATGGCGTCAAAGGAATCCGCAATACACAGGATCCTGGCCGCAAGGGGAATGTCCCTGCCCGCAATGCGGCGGGGGTATCCCCTGCCGTCATAGCGCTCATGATGACCGATGACCGCAGGGATCACGTAATCCATGGAAGGAAGGTGGCGGATAATCTCCACCGATGCCTCCACGTGGCGTTTCATTACCTCGTACTCCTCATCTGTGAGTTTGCCGGTCTTATTCAGTATATTCTCAGGTATTCCTATCTTTCCTATATCGTGGAGCAGGGCGGACTCCTTGAGTATTTCCCTGTACTCCTCGCTGGTCCTCAGGGCCTCCCCCATGGATACCGCATAGTAAGCTACATTTTTGGAATGCTGGAACGTATAGTGGTCCTTTGCATCAATGGCAGCGGTAAGGGCATAGATGGTAGGCGCATATTCGGAATACATGCTCTTGTGCTTTTTGGCCAGCCCTTCATCCGTGTCCCGGATGCCGATGATGCCGTCCGAATAGACCCGGATCCCATTCTTCCCAGAGCGCTTAACATGATATACGGCACAGTCCGCATTGGATACCAGTTCCTGCAGACTGGCCGCCCCGTAAGGGATGGCGCAGATGCCGCAGCTGACAGTCAAAGGCTTGAGATACGTCTCCACGCAGTCCCGGTTCATGTTCTGGATCTGACGCGAAATATTCTCCGACAAATTCTGGGCCGAATAGATGTCATAGTCCGGCAGGATCACAGCAAACTCCTTGCCGCTGTAGCGGGCGCAGAAACCATTATCCCCCACCGTGCCCTGGATGATCCGAGCAATATGCACCAGGGCCCGGTCCCCCTCCTGGTTGCCGTAAAGCTGGTTGTACAGCTTAAAGTCATCCACATTAAAAATGGACAAAGCCAGGGAAGTCCGTCTGCATTTTTCAAATGTTTCTTCCAGCACCTCATAAAAATACTTTCTGTTTAAAAGGCCGGTCAGCTCATCCGTCCTGGCCTCCTCGTAGGCCTTTTCATACAGCCTGGAATTCTTTACTGCAATGGAGCTTACGGATTCAATGGAGTTGAGGAAAATGATATCCTCCTCCGTGTAGCCTGACCGCAGTTTGCTCTTTTTGTCCTTGCCTCCAAGGAGCACCAGGCCTGCCAGGTCATCTCCGTCCTTCAGGGGAAGCAGGCACTCGATCTTCAGATTTTCCAGCTGACTTTTTTCTTCCTCCCACATGGACTTGTACTCCACTGTCCGCTTAAAGTCCCTGAGCAAAAGGCAGGTGTCATGGTTCTTCAGCCAGCCCACAAGGGGTGAGCTTCCGTTCAAAATAAAATTCTTATCATCCAGAGGGCTGCTGCTGAACACGGCCGGATAATTTCCCTGCCCGTCATTGATGCAGATATAGATCTTCTTTGCATGAAGGGTATCCGTGATCACGGACACCAGGCCCTGAAGTATCTCATTCAGCCTCAGGGACTGGGATACCAGGGAAGTGTATTCGCTCAGGCGCTCGGTCTGGCTCACCTCCTCTTTTATGAACAGCTTGTCAAAAAAACCCTTGGCAACTGTATAGATCAGCATGGTGGCCAGCATGGTCAGGGTGGCCACGATCATAACACTAAAGGGCGCCAGCATGGGAACCGAGGTCCGTATCAGCTGCTCCAGTGTCTGGGCAATGTTATAAAACGCCAGGGCGCTGATGGCCATTGCAATGATATAACAGTTTCCCCGTGAAAACAGCAGGGTCATCTTAAACACATGCCTGGAATACAGGGTGTAGAACATGACCCCCGCGTTCACCGCCCCTGCCAGGATATCGATGGGAAACCCGTTAAACACAGGCACTGCCATGTTGCCTGCAAAGAGCAGCAGGATGCCTGATAACAGGGGAACCACTTTAGAGCACACGCTCTTATTCTTCCTGCAGCTCCATATGATGACCGCTGAATGGATGACCACCAGAAAGCAGATGCCGTAGATTGCGACCACGCGCCAGGTCATGTGGTACACGAAAAACGCATTGCTGCCGATCCAGGTGATCTCCGGCGCTTCCAGCAAATGCCTTGTGGCCATGTTATAGATATTTACTGCCAATATCAAAAACAGCCACATACGGTGGGATGATCTGGGCGAATGGCCGCAGAAATCCCGTATAAAACAAAAGAACGTATAAGGTACCAGGGCAATTCCCAGCAGCGAAAGATGGAACCATACCTGGTAGGACGGCCATGCCGTAAGCCTCATAAGCAGAGAGCCGCCTGTCCATAAGATCATGCTTCCCAAAACAGCGATGAAATCCCTGACCAGCTTTGACTTTTTAGCTGACAGGAAGGCCAACATGAGAAACATGTAGAAATATAAGGCTGTGACGGAAATAAAAACATAACTTCTCATACACTCAATATCTCCTCTGCCTGTTTGTCGGCTCCTGCATCCTTACCATCTCCTGTACATCATGGATGGAAGGGTTAATATGTCTCAGCGTCTTTCCAGCCCTTTCCTTGTATGCCTTAAACGTGCCGCATCTGAGAACTGTGATCTCCAGCGGGTCCATACCCAGGATCCGTTTCAGGTCCTGGTAATCCTGGTCCACATATTTAAAATAAATGGTAAGATGCTCCTTTAACAATTCCCTGCTCACCGCACGGTTCACCACCGTGCCCGGCGCCAGCTCCACATACATGTGCAGATACGGCCTGCCCTTATCCGGCGTAAACTCCTTCAGGGCCACCCAGCCTGCCACCTCTAACCCTGAGAGCTCGATCACATTCTTGATGGAATTCTCCGATATCCGGGTAAATCCCGCGATATCGATGATGTCCGGAACCCTGTCTATGTATTCAAACCTGGGGATCCTGGTGTCGTCCTCCTTGCTGGCAAGACCCAGGCAGCGGTACATATCCCCCACCCGGTACCTGGCAAATGCCCCTCCCTTTAACACGGTCAGAACCAGCTCATATACCTCTCCCGGCACCACCTGGTCCATGCACACGGTCTTGGGGGCGTAGGAGGGATCCTCCATATTCCTGTACATCTCATCCTGAGGCATGAACTCATAAAAACATGCATCAGGGAAAAAGTACAGTCCATTGCGGTTCCATGTCTCTGTACCTACAAAGCTGGGCTCCGTTCCGGCAAATACCTCCACCGGACGCACGCCCCACAATTCCTCCAGATCATCCTTATAACAGCGGTTGTCGGTGCCCGCGCAAAGGAATCCCTTCAGCTTAAAAAGATCCTTTGGCATCAGCTGGCGGTTTTCCTTCTGGCACTGTTTTTTTGCCTTAAGGAACTTCACAGCCATGTTGGGTGGCATGGTAAACAGCTTCTTTAAGGAGGATCCCCCTTTCCTGCCGCCTTCGGACAGACTGGCGATGCTCATGCTCACATAATAAGCCACGCTTCCCATGCCGAAAAAGAAATCGATCCCCTTGCTGAGCCCCATTTTAAAGCCCTTTTTATTGCGCTCGGAAAACGTCATGTTCACCGCTTCATTCACAGGAGGCAGAAACTCCATGTGAAACTGGTCCTGCAGTCCCAGCGGTATCAGCCCGGTGATATACGGAAGGGGCGCCAGTCCATAGAGAAAGGTATCGCCGATACTGATGTCAAAGCTTCCCCTCCCCTTGCTGGTAGCCATCATAAGGCAGGTGATTATGTTATTCTTATAAGTCTCCAGCATGGCATTGGTGTAGGGAGCCACCTTAATAGGGTGTTTGCCCCCCTCCCAGGTGGTCTGAAGCCATATGATGGGCTTATCCGGAAGCATGTCCTCCTTTTTTAGAAGCAGTACATCCGCATAGTCTTCATAGGTGGTAAGGGGCACCATGGAACGGAATTCCTCCACATTAGAAGGAGTTCTGCCCTTTAATATCTTCTGCCCCAGGGGACTGCTGCTCCAGAGCCGGATCTGTTCTTCCAGCAGCCTTCGCTGTATCCTCATATAGGATTCCATATCCAGATCCAGGAAACCGCAGTATTCCTGCCAGATCCGGTCGTACTCCTGGTTAGCCAGCTTTTCCTCAAATGTCATTGATCCTCACCGCCTTTTACTGTTTTGTATGAAATTCGGTATCAAAAATGGCACGGTTCTCTTATAATCCTCGTAATCAGAAAACTCCGCCGCAAAGATGCAGCGGTCCTGGTACCAGGCATACAGCAGGTTGAGAAAGGACAGGACCAGGCAGAGTATCACCCGTTCCCCAAGGGAAGTGGACATGCCCAGACAGAAAAAGCATCCGAAAAACCACCAGATACCCGGATGGCGGCACCAGCCGTACATCCCGCTCCTGCAC
The DNA here is from genome assembly GCF_000954015.1 of Clostridium sp. FS41. Taxonomy (NCBI): domain Bacteria; kingdom Bacillati; phylum Bacillota; class Clostridia; order Eubacteriales; family Clostridiaceae; genus Clostridium; species Clostridium sp. FS41. The sequence continues at coordinate 23,386 of NZ_JYHN01000074.1, read as the reverse complement.
ACCGTGTGCAGGTCCGCCTCCTTGCAGTAAGTACTGTCAAAGGGGAGGGCAAAATACAGTGTATAAATGAGAAGGGCCAGGAAAACAGCCGCTCCCGTAAGCCACAAAAGCCATCCCCCAAACCTTACGGTCAGGGACAGCCGCACCAGACGGACAGCCACCACTGCCAGACACACATTCCCGGCTGCAAACAGGTGGGACATCCACTGCTTTTTAAGAAAGACCCTGTTCCAGTCATACAAAAAAAACATCCCAAAAGCCCCCAGGCCAAGTATCCAGTCAAGCATTCATTAGCCCCCCTGCCAAAAAGAAAAAACGGAAGTCAGCATATCTAAAAATATCTGACCCCCGTATGAAATCACTCACAAATTTACTCATGCAGTCTCCCCCATATATATGACAATAACTCACAATTAACGCATTACAAAAAGATTGTATTTTACGGACAATATCAATCTTATCACAAAGTGGCTAAAAACGGAAGGGATTTGCCCGGATATTATTTTTCTATTTATGATTAATTTGGGCTTATTTTGTAATTATTCAAAATTAATTGTAGAAACGGAACAATTACATGCCCCTCCGTTCTGAAGGCGGAACCTTTGGATGGCTTTTGGGCAACAAAAAAATCCCTTGAATAATCAAGGGATCCATTCAGCTGCTGACGGGAATCGGACCCGTGACCTCCGCACTACCAATGCGACGCTCTACCGACTGAGCCACAGCAGCAACTTTATTTGGTATCGCTCACGCGAACCTTGTATATATTATCATGAGCCCAGATATTTGTCAACAACTAATTTTACTTTTTTTATTTTCCCCTGTCAGACTCCTGTCAGGCAGAGAACACAAGTGATAATACAAGTGATCCGTATACAAAATTGAAGTGAAATGCCGGATGCCACAACAGTATTGGAACATCCGGCTTCTGCTGTCTAAAAAATACCTTCGTAGCTCTCCCTGAGTGTATCACAGGACCGGCCCAGCTTCTCAAGCTCCTCCTCTGTCAGCGACAGGGGCAGAACCCGCTGGATCCCGTTCTGGTTAATAATACACGGCACGCCCACATATACGTCCCTCTGGCCGTACTCTCCCCTGAGCATGGCCGATACGGTGAGCACACTGTGTTCATCGCCCAGAATGGCCTTCGTGATCCTTGTAAGGGCCATTCCGATGCCATAGTATGTTGCATTTTTGGCCTCAATGATCTTATAGGCGGCGGTGCGCACCTCCTCCTCGATCTCCTCAAACCTGGTGCGGCACAGTTCATCCCCGGATTCACTGCACAGTTCCAGGATGGGCTTGGTGGCCAAAAGCGCCTGGCTCCAGGGCACAAACTCGCTGTCCCCATGTTCACCCATCACATAGGCGTGGACGTTCCTTGGGTCAGCCTTCAGGTAATCCCCCAAAAGGTAGCGCAGCCTGGCTGTATCCAGGGCCGTGCCGCTGCCCAGCACACGCCTGGGATTAAACCCTGACAATGTACAGGTGATCCTTGTCATGATATCCACCGGGTTGGTGGCTACCAGGAAGATCCCATTAAATCCCGAGGAAGTCACCGGATCGATAATGGAGCGGAACACCTGGGCATTGCGCTTTAAAAGATCCAGCCTTGTCTCCCCCTGCTTCTGGGCAACCCCTGCACAGATGACCACGATATCCGCGTCTGAACAGTCATTGTAATCACCTGCATATATGGTCATGCTGGCGTTGGCAAATGCCAGGCCGTGGTTTAGGTCCATGGCCTCTCCTTCCGCCCTCTTTCTGTTTACATCAATAAGCACCAGTTCGTCACACACCGACTGGTTCAGAAGGCTGTACGCATAACTCATACCAACCATTCCGGTTCCCACGATCACAACTTTTCTCTTATCCACCTTCATTGAGTTGCTCCTTTCCAGGACATTGACTGCCCTCTGACATAAGTATAGTATATCAGGAAAGACTCACGGTTATTCTATCCATATCCCTCTATCTTGCCAATTTCTTTTCCATCAGCTCACTGTTGCTGCTGTATGCAATGGTATTTTCACGTGAGATCCTGCCTTCGCGGTAAAGCCGGATCAGGCTGTTGTCCATGGATACCATGCCTTCCTCCTGGGATGTGGCGATCACTCCGTCAATCTGGTGGATCTTGGACTCACGGATCATGTTGCGGATGGCATTATTCAGGAACATGATTTCAAATGCAGGCTGCACGCCTCCGTCCACGGTGGGGATCAGCTGCTGGGAAATGACCCCGTCCAGCACCATGGCCAGCTGGGTCCGGATCTGCTGCTGCTGATTGGGAGGAAATGCATCAATGACCCTGTCAATGGTATTAGCCGCCCCCACGGTGTGCAGGGTGGACAGGATGAGATGTCCTGTCTCAGCCGCCGTCATGGCAATGCTGATGGTTTCATAATCCCTCATTTCACCCAGGAGAATCACATCCGGGGCCTGCCGCAGGGATGCCCTCAGGCCGGTGACATAGCTGTCCGTATCAGTCACGATCTCCCTCTGGGTCACAACACTCAGCTTATGCCTGTGAAGGTACTCAATGGGATCTTCCAGGGTGATGACATGGGCGTTCCTGGTACGGTTGATCTCATCTATGATGCAGGCCAGGGTGGTGCTTTTCCCGCTGCCCGCAGGACCTGTGACAAGCACCATGCCCTTGGTCAGCTTTGCCACGTCAATGATGCTCTTGGGCAGATGCAGCTGCCCCGCGTCCGGCAGTTCAAAACGTACCACACGGATGATCCCGGCCAGTGAACCTCTCTGCCTGAATACGCTGGCACGGAACCTGGATACGCCGGGGATGGCAAAGGAAAAATCATCATCCCCGTGGGACTGTACCTTTTCCATGTTCCTGTTCTTAGCCAGTCCATAGATCTGCCCGATCATCTCATTCATCTCATCCGGCATGATCCTGTCATCGCCCTGATAGATGATCCTGCCTCCTATCTTATAGGAAAAGGGCATGCCGGGAATCAGGAAAATATCGGCTGCATTCTTTTCCACTGCTGCTGTGAGTAATTCCATAACATTCATAACTTCTTGCTCCTTTATATCACGATACGTGTCCCCAGCCTGCAGGCGCACAGGATCCAATGTTCAAAAAAACAGCTTCCCCCGCCTCTTAAGGATCCCCCTCACCCCTGTGAGGACGAGGCTCCACCATCCCATACCGGTATGGAGTTGTCGATCTCGTACTCCTCACTGCTGTACACATACCAGGATTTTATCTCGTAACGTTTTTCCCCGCACATGAGCACCAGTTCAATGTGGAGGGACTGCCCCCTGTCCATGGGGATATCCGTGGTGATAAGGCCGGCTTCCCGGTCATAAAGCTCGCCTAACCGGTCCTTTATTTCCAGGCTGCACTGGGTGGAATCCCGGCCCTTCCCCATCTCTTCCATAAGGACCTGGTCCACCTCCTTCAGCCACTGCTGTCCCTTGTTATCCGCCTCATAATATCCGGTGACCGCTTCTGCATTGCGGCTGGCCAGCATTAAGTCCCCCTGGGCGCTGCTCAGGGAAAGCAGGCCAAAGGTGGCCATACACAGCACGATAAAAATAAGGATAAGGGAGGAGACACCGATATTAACTTTATTTCTGGAGTTCTGTCCTGCCATCTGTTTCCTCTTTCATGGATTTTATATTCCCAAACCATCTTCTACGGAGCCTCATAGTCTTCCGTCTGAAGGCGGTAAAGGACCTTCCCCTTATCGCCTCCGTTATCATAGCGCATCACCAGGATATCGGCCCGCCTCATGCTGTCCACCGTACCCTGGTAAATGATTCCCAGATATGGCGTATGGGATGACGGTTCAGTAACCTGCCACTCGCTGTCCCAATATATGGCATGCATCCCCTCGTATCCCGGGCCGGCCGTCAGTTCCTTAAGCCAGTCGGCCCGGGCCTGATCCTCGCTGTCGGCATTTACCAGATGCTCCCATATATTCCGGTCCGGCAGTGTCCCGCTCCACTGGGGTTCCTGTCCCGCCTTCAGCTCCTCTGCCAGGCTTTGGGCCATGAGGACCGCCTGATTGATATCCCTGGCATCCCTGCTGATGCGGTCTGATTTCACAAACACCATTACACAGATGCTGGCGCAGATAATAAAAAAAACCACCACCACCAGCATTTCCATCAAAAATGGCCCTGAACCGGACCCGCTCTTCCTATTCATCCGTCTCAAGTCCTCCGCTCCTGAGAGAAAGGCTGATGGCGCCTCCCCCTTCTCCCAGCGTTTCTATGTGCAGCAGCGGTCCGCTTTTTTTAAGTTCCAGCCCGCCGCACTCCAGTATCTCCAGTCCGTCCTCCAGCCCCAGCCCGCTCTGAGTATCTGTAAACAGCTCGCGGATAGTACCGTCCTTCCAGTAGATCCAGGTCACGTATTCAGATTCCCCGATCTCCTGCTTCATCTCAAGCACACCGGTCCCGTCCACGTCCACCACATCCACAAGGCCGGCCCGGTCGCCCTGGCGTACCTTATTGGCAATATAGCTGAGGGCTGTATTGCCCGTATAATTCAGATCACTGCGCACTGTAATGTTCTCATATACCCTGCTTCCGATCAGCACTGTAAAAAGGGCACTCAGAACAAATACCAGAAACAGCAGCATTGTAAAAAGCACACTCATGGTATGGCCCTTTTTCTCTGTTTTCTGAATCATTCTGTTGCCCCCTATTCCTCTATGGGTATGATATTGATCTCCGGCATTACATTGGATGCAAAGCCATCGTAAAATACATTATATTTCTTACGGTTGATCTGAACCCCGTAATTTTCCTCCAAATATTCCACGCTGGGCGGATAACGCCCCTCAATGGCATAACACTGGACCGAAGCCCTTGTAACGGCTTTTTTTAAAGTCTCTTCCTCCCTGCCCCCTGTCCGGCCCGCAAAATTCATTGTGACAATGGCAAATACCGCCACTGCCACTGCCATGGCTGTCAGGGATAACAGGTAGCCATATACGGTATTCTTTTCTTTCTTTGTGTCCCGAACCTTCATGACCCGGCCTCCTAACCGATCGCTGACAGCACTCCCACCAGCGGAAGCATGACAGACAGTAGCACCAACCCCACAGACACTGCCAGGACCGCTACGATCGTAGGTTCAAACCTGGCGATCATATTGTCTATGGCGGCATCCGCCATCTCCTCGTAATCACCGGAGATTTCCTCCATGACCTGATCCAGATGGCCGCTTCTGCTTCCCACTTTGATCATCTGTATATAAAAGCCTGAGAACAGGCCAGTGTCCTTCATAGACTGGTAATAACTCTCGCCCATCTGAAGCTGTTCCGAACATTTGCCAATGCGCTCAGCCACTGTCTGGTTGGCAACCAGTTCCCTTGCCAGTTCCATTCCCTTTTCCAGCTCCATTCCACTCTTTAAGGTCAGGGCCAGCACAGCGGTAAAACGGCGGTTGGCCACGGCCAGGGCAATCTTGCTGCGTCCCTTTACATAGCTGATGAACCGCTCCACAAAGCCAAACTTCTTGCCAAACCTGGAAGCCAGCCAGATACCGCCTATGAACACTGCCAAAAGGGCGGATACCACCAGGGCGCCTCCGCTGAATACGCCTCCCAGGCGGATCGCCGAGACAGCCACCGGGGACATCTGAGCCCCCAGCTGCTCATACACCTTGTTAAATACCGGCATGACCCGTGAAAACAGAACAAACAAAACCACCAAAAGCATGACAACCATCATAATGGGATAGGTCACTGCATTCTTGATGGCCTGTATCAGGCGGTATTCCTTATCATAATATTGGGAAAGGGACTGCATCATCTGGTCCATGGTGCCTGTCTGCTGGCCCAGCTTAGCCATCTTCACCACATAGTCAGGAAATACCTTTGCGTCTTCCAGCACCTTAAAAAAAGGATCTCCCAGTTCCACGCCCTCCGCCATGTAGAGCAGCATATCCTTTTCCTTTTTGTCCGCCGCGTCCTCGGCCATAATGGAAAGACCCTCATCCAGCGGCACCGCGGCTTCCAGCAGCAGTGATATCTGCAGGCAGAACGCGGACAGCTCCCGGTAGGAATAGCGGTAATACGCCTCTCCTTGCTTTGCCATCTCCTTGCCTCCTGTTAATAGCTGTATTTTGCCTTATAATTGGCGCCATTGCCAATGTACTGCATGATCTCCTGGCTTTGGCCGCTGGAGGATGCAAATGTGGGATCCATCAGTTTCCAGCTGTTCCCATCAAAATAAATAATGTTATCCACCCAGCCCTGTCCTTCCAGGTACACGTTGATCCATGCGTGATACAGGTTCCCTGTATAACCAACCACCAGCTTGGTGGGAATGTCCTGGGAACGGAGCATGGCCGTCATCAGTGCCGCATAATCAAAGCAAATCCCCTTTTTCTGGGCCAGCACCACATCCACATTGGGAAGATAGCCCGACTGAACGGAGGTGGCCTTGGCCGTATCGTAGGATACGTTGTCAATCACGTAATTGTAAATAGCTGCCACTACCCCGATCTGATCCGATGCACCTGCCGCAACCGCCGCACCTGTCTGGACCGCTGCGCTGGCAGCATTAAAATTCACATACTGGTTGGGGTACAGGAACGGACCAAACTGGTTGGTGACCCCCGCGTCAATGCTCTGGCTGAAGGCCTGGGAATACTGGTTGCCCTGAATATTCTCAAACACCTTTACCTGATAGGATCCGCTGCCCTCCGACAGTGGGAACACCTCATAAACGCCGCTGTTGTTCAGATCATATGTATAAGTCTCGGAGCCGCTTTTGGTTATCTGTATCTTGATCTTCCCAACGCTGCCCGTGTACTTGACCATGATATAACCCTCTGAGACATTGGAGGCGTCCAGAGTAGCCTTTTCGTTCTTATAAGTAGTTGTGCCGGACGCAATGGGCGTGCGCACATAGCTTCCGGCCGGTTTGCTGTAAAGGGGCACCTGGGCATCGTCTATCTCCACCGCCGCCTTGCCGGACTGGGCCAGGGCGGCCGGTGATGAGATCCCACCCGCGGCCACACAGGCCGCTGCCAGGAATGCCGTTAATTTAACAGATGTTTGACCGATTATTTTCAACATAAGATCACCTCTTACTAAATCAATGGGATTCATGCATATATCTGCGGACCGCCCCGGTGTTAAGCCATGGTGCGCTGCCTTACGATCTCGTAGGCCAGCACGCCTGCTGCCACAGAGGCGTTCAGTGAATCAATATCACCCTTCATGGGTATGGATGCTGTCATATCGCAGTGTTCACTCACCAGCTTGCCCACACCCTCCCCTTCATTGCCAATCACAAGTCCAATGGGTCCTTTCAGGTTCACTTTATACATCACTTCACCGCCCATGTCGGCACACACAAACCACATGCCCTTTTTCTTCAGATCTTCCATGGTGGCCGTAAGGTTGGTAACTTTTGCAACCGGGGTATAGTTAAGGGCCCCTGCGGAAGTCCTGGCAACCGTGGCTGTCAGTCCCACGGCCCTGCGCTTTGGGATAATGACTCCATGGGCACCGGCCAGATTGGCTGTCCTGATGATAGCTCCCAGATTATGGGGATCCTCGATCCCGTCCAAAAGGATCAAAAAGGGCGGTTCCCCCTTTTCCTCAGCGGCCTTCAGCATATCCTCCACCTCTGCGTATTCATAAGCGGCGGCAGATGCAATAACGCCCTGGTGCTTTCCTGTCTCAGACATCTGGTCCAGACGTTCCTTGGTCACATAATTGACGATCGTGTCATGTTTCTTTGCTTCCCGGACAATGGTGCGCACCGGCCCGTCCTGACAGCCGTCCAGTACAAACAGCTTGTCAATGGTCTTGCCGGAGCGAAAGGCTTCCAGCACTGCATTGCGCCCTTCTATGGTCAGTTCTTCATATCTCATCTCATGTCTCCTGTTTCTTCGGTTTCTCCTGTGGATTTTCCGTCCCTGTCCTCACAGTCAGTCCTTCCAGCCGGATCAGCCCCGCTTTCCACAGGCAGTTCCCCCAGCCGGATCAGGCCCTGGCTTACAATGTATACCAGACGTTCAAACTCTTCCTTAATGAACAGCCAGCCCACCAGGGCCTCCATTCCGGTAGCGGTCCGGTAATCGATGACCGAAGCATTCTTTGCCGTTGTGGCGGACTTTGCATTGCGTCCACGCTTGTACACCCCATGTTCTTCCTCTGTCAGCAGTTCTTCCACCGCCCTTATGAGGGCGGCCTGGGTGGGTGCCTTTACCAGCTGGGCACTGCGCTTGTGCATCTTGTTCACCTGCATGCTGCCCTGGTTGATGACCCTGGCGCGGATGATCAGTTCATACACCGCATCCCCAATATAGGCCAGAACCAGTGGCGAGTAGGAATTCGCGTCCACTGGTTCAAGCTTCATACACTGTTTATAATATGTGAGAAAATCTGTTGTGGTTACACTCTCTTCCACTTTACACCCTCTCTGGTGTCCTCCAGGACAATACCCATATCCAGAAGCTTTCCGCGGATCTCATCTGCCAGCGCAAAGTTCTTATCCTTTCTTGCCTGCTGTCTGGCCGCGATCATATCCTCGATATCGCTGTCCAGCACTTCTTCCTTTTTCTCTGTGATAATGCCCAGGACATCGCACAGATCCTCAATGGTCTTTTTCAGATAGGACACATATGCTTTGGTGCTGGAAGCATCCGCCGTGGAGTTGGCCAGCTTCACCAGCTCAAACACTGCGGAAATGGCATCAGCTGTATTAAAATCGTCATCCATGGCTTCCTCAAACTTGCCAAGCAGCCTGCCTGCTTCTTCCATATTACTCTTCTCTGCATCGGTAACGTCCGCACCCTCAGCCTTTGCATCCAGGTCCTTTAACTTATCCACACAGTTTAAGATACGCTCCAGGCCGTTCTTGGACGCCTCCATCAGATCCGCGCTGAAGTTCAGCGGGCTGCGGTAATGGGCGCTGAGCATAAAGAAGCGCAGTACCTGCAGATCATACTTTTCACTGATCTCACGCACTGTAAAGAAGTTTCCAAGGGACTTGGACATCTTCCTGTTATCGATGTTAAGGAATGCGTTGTGCATCCAGTAGGTTGCAAACGGTTTTTCATTGGCGCATTCACTCTGTGCGATCTCATTCTCATGGTGAGGGAAGATCAGATCCTCGCCGCCCGCGTGGATATCGATCTGGTCACCCAGATACCGTTTGGACATCACAGAGCACTCAATATGCCAGCCCGGCCGGCCCTTGCACCATGGGGACTCCCAGTATGGCTCCCCTTCCTTTTTCGGCTTCCACAGCACGAAGTCGCTGGGATCTTCCTTGCCTTCCTCACCGGTCACCTTGATCTCGCGGAAACCGGACTGAAGCTCATCCAGGTTCTTATGGGACAGCTTGCCGTACTCCTCAAAGGAACCTGTCCTGAAATAAACGGTTCCGTCCGTAGCCGTATAAGCATGGCCCTTGTCGATCAGGGTCTGGATCATCTCCAGCATACCGCAGATTTCCTGGGTTGCCTGGGGATGAACGGTGGCCGGCTTAACATTCATACCCGCCATGTCCTTTTTGCATTCTTCAATATAGCGCTGGGAAACCGTATCCGCATCCACGCCTTCCTCAATCGCCTTCTTGATGATCTTGTCGTCCACATCCGTAAAGTTGGAGACATAGCGCACATTATATCCCTTGTACTCAAAGTATCTGCGCACTGTGTCAAACACGATCATGGGCCTTGCATTCCCGATATGGATCAGATTATAGACAGTGGGGCCGCAGACATACATCTTGACCTCACCTGGCGTCAGGGGTACAAACTCTTCTTTTCTTCTGCTTAATGTGTTAAATATTTTCATATTCTCATTCTCCTCATGGATTATTTCTTTCTCTGCTTTGCATACCCTAAACGGACAAGGGTTATGTTTTACCTTCATATCCTAATAAGCTGCTTATCATTATAAATCTTTTGATCTCATCCCCGGCCACAGCCAGGACAGCTTTTGCAGCCCTCTGCCATCATTTTATTATCATAGCAGTAATCAGCCACTTCCGTCAATAAGGTAATTGCCTGAGAAGAAATCCCCTCCCCGGTTCCTGTGAAACCAAGTCCTTCCTCCGTGGTAGCTTTGACGCTGACCCTGGACACATCCAGATGGAGTGCATCGGCTATATTCGATGCCATCCGGGGCCTGTAGGGCGCGAGTTTCGGCCTCTGGGCAATAATGGTGGCGTCAATGTTTTCTATGACATATCCCTTTTCCTCCAGGAGTTCCCCCACCTTTTTTAACAGTTCTATGCTGGAAATCCCTTTGTATGCCGGGTCCGTGTCCGGAAAATGCTGTCCGATATCACCCAGGGCAGCAGCCCCCAGCAGGGCATCCATCACTGCGTGTACCAGCACGTCCGCATCTGAGTGTCCCAAAAGTCCCTTTTCATAGGGCACATCCACACCGCCCAGAATCAGCCTGCGGCCCTCTGCCAGCTTATGCACATCATATCCTTGTCCGATTCTCATAATATCTCCTTATAACTGTCTCTATAACTGTCACTATAACCGTCTCGGTTTGGCAGTATTATATCATCATCCGCACCTTCCGGGCAATACATCCTGCCTGGATATCTGTCTGAAGCCCGCAGAATTCCCCATCCGCATGGACGGGAAGGGCTGCCTCCGTGTGGATAGCGATCTCCCTGCACTCAAAATTCCTGACCCCCTTCTGCCTGCCTCTGCGGCCTGCAAAGGCTGACAAAAGCACCGGGATCAGCTTTGTCCTGGTTGCGTGGCTGACCACGCATATATTCATCTTTCCATCACATCCATCCGCCTTGGGGGCAAACAAAAAACCGCCGCCCTCTGAGGGCTGGATATGGCATGAGATAAAAAGTATGTTGTTAAACTCTACCTTCTTGACACCGTCCAGCACAATGTAGCCCTTGGAGGACTTGCATCTGAAAAACTGGCGGATGCCTAAAATGATATAAGAAAGTCTGCCCAATCCCATGCGGCTTAAACGCTGCCGGCATCTGGATGTCAGCGCCTCCTGGCACACAGCCGCATCATATCCGATGCCTGCGCTCACCAGAAAACGTCTGTGGGATAGTTCCTGTTCCCCGTAAGAGAGGACTCCATAATCGATCATGGTAAAATGTCTGGGTGTAAGCTGCTTTTTCAGACACTTGATCACACTTCTGGGCATATGCAGGCTTCTGGCCAGATCATTGCCGGAACCAGCCGGTATATACCCCAGGCTTAAAGGGGCATGGAAAGAAACGCCGTCCAGGACCTCATTCATGGTCCCATCGCCGCCCACCACGATGATATACCGCGGTTCCCGCACACCATCAGTCAGCTTCCTGGCAATGGATCTGGCATCGCCGGTCCCCTCTGTCAGGAAAGCTTCATATTCTATATTATGATTATCCATATAGCGGGCCATGACTTTCCAGAGATTCATGCCTCTGCCGCTTCCCGCATTAGGGTTTACAATAAAGTTATACATAAGCGGTATCAGGGGTCCTTTCCTAGTTCTTTACAATTACATATTGCCTTCCGATATTATACCATAATCCCCTATAAAACACTAAGAAAATTTCTATAAAAAAAATTGCAGAAAAAGTCTTGACAATTACCACAATTTATCATATACTGTACAGGCAGTCGCGATTAAGCTGCTGCGAAAGCCTTGGAATGTGGGGTCTTAGCTCAGCTGGGAGAGCATCTGCCTTACAAGCAGAGGGTCACAGGTTCGAGCCCTGTAGGCCCCACTACCTACCAAAATCTAATATGGCGGAATAGCTCAGTTGGCTAGAGCACACGGTTCATACCCGTGGTGTCGAGAGTTCAAGTCTCCCTTCCGCTACTTGTGAATGACCCTGAAAGCTTGATAAATCAAGTGTTTCGGGGTTTTTGCTTTTGAAAAATATTGATTACACTTGATTACACTTTTTATATGGCCATCCTCTTATTCGCTGCTTTTTCCAATTCCTTTTCTCTCTCAGATACGTCTTTTTGGTCAAAACAATAATTATTTAGCGAAGTCTTTTCATCTTCATGACCGGCCTGTTCACGGATCGTATTAATGTTTACACCACTATCAAACAAAGAGGAAATATATGTTTTCCTAATTTTATGGTTGCTTTTATTATCTACACCTGCATAGTTGCATAAATCTTCAAGGTATTTGGTCAAAGTACGGCTCGTTCCTCTTTTCTTTGTCCTACTTGCAATAAAAATGTATCCATCATCATAATACCCACACTTCAAATTTGCTTTTCGGATTTCAGACAATAATGATTTCGCAATATTGTTCAAATAAACATCTCGATAGCCGGCCTCAGATTTAACATAGGAAACAACTTTGTATCCATCTGGCAGCACCTCCCCGCTATCATCAACCCTATATGTAGTAGTTTCCATTCTATTGATAGTTATATAATTGCCATTAATATCTTCCCATTTAAGCGCAACTAATTCTCCAATTCTAAGTCCGAGTTGGAAATTCAACAGAACAATCAATGGCGTGATGCACCATGTGCGATGGTCAAATTTATATCTCGCCGCCTCAGCAATCAGTTTTTGCTCATTTACAAGAAATACTTGCTTTCCATTATCAGGCTTTTTCTTATGCTGGAACATCTTTTTACTAACTTTTACCTTATCAAACGGATTTTCTCCAATATACTTCTTGTCAATAGCATACTGTAATAACTGTCCTACAACACTTTCAATCAGATAATATTGTTTTTTATCCAAACTATTATCTTTTACAATTGAATTCGCCCATTGGTTCAGGTACAAGAAGTCCAAATCACTTAAATGTTTGCTGGCTATTTCTTTATCTTTATACCATGTATTACACACCGATTTATATCGTTTGATAGTAGATGACGATTTTGTAAGCGTGTTCCTATATTTAATCCATTCGGGATATAAGTCAGTCAATGTTGGATTGGTCAGCGATATATAGTTTTCATCTTCCTCCATTGTGCAAAACTTTATAATCTCATCTTCTAGTTTTTCTCTCTGTTTTTTAGCTATCAGCCTCCTCTTATTTGGTTTACTTTCATCAGGCAGATATGTTCTCCATCTTCCATCGGATGATTCCCATATCTCATACGGATGTTTTCGTAAAATTCTTTGACGTTCTCTTTCTTGCATACTATTTCGCACATCATCCAAGTTAATTATACCCTGCGATATAGCATACTGCAATAAATCTTTGTTATCTACTTGTGTAATACTCTAGCACCCCTTTATTATTATACTTATATTTAATTTATCCTTTTCATAACATCAAAAGAGCGCCCCTTCTTGCAGAGACGCCCTTACTTCGTTTTTTCTTGTTAGATATTATAGTCTATATGACACCCATAAAAATCACACATCTAAATCCCAGCTACAAATAAATCACTCCAATTATTCTGCGGTGCACACACCCATACCCATGTTCCTACGGTTAACGCACGGTTGCATGTAACTGTATACTTTTTGCCTTTATACAGTGTTTCATATTTTCCATTGTCTAATATTCCCGTAATTTGTGCACGGAATGTTTTATTGTATTTCATGTCCCCATTTTCCTTTCATTTCAGTAATTAGTGTCTACTGCATCATTATAATAAGCGCCCATTTCTGAGCGCTCAATAAAGTTATCGTTTACCTAATTCTTGGATTATCGCACTCCTTAACTTTCCCTTTTGTATTCCCTCAAGGAATTGTTTAGCATCATTGCATTCTTCAATCGTAACATCTCCGATATTGATTTCTACATTTGTATTCTTTGGTGTAGTTGAATAATTATCACCATAATTCATATTGGAATAATCCGGCATAAGCCACTTAGGCGTTTTAGTCCAGCTCTCTAATCCTGATGCTTTTATATTTTCAAGTAACGTACCTTGCTGCGCTTCATTAACAACCATTTCCCCATCATCAGCAATGATAGGAACTTGACCCTGTTTTAATTTATGGGTGGCGTAATATTTAATTATCTTTTGGTTCTTGTCGAAGGTATCTCCGCCTATAAGCCCCCTTAATACGCCATCAGCGTATACTCCTGGTCCATGACTTGAATCGCTGGAATCCCAATGTCCACCACTGCCTGAGCCACTAGAACTTCCTCTGTCGTCATCATCACGATCAGCTGCATCTTCCAATGCATCCTTGACATCCTCCAGTATATCCTTCATATCAGCCACATTGTTTGTAAGCTGTTGCCAACTGGTGGTATATTCCGATATCAGCCCTGCATTTTCATTATACTGTTCCAGGGATTTAATTAGTTCATCCGAAGATTTCTCCAACGCACTCTGAATTCCTTTAAGCACAGCTTCCGCATTAGCAGCAGTACCATTGACTGTACCAAGATAATCATAAATATTCTGTAGATTGTCAGTTGCAGACATTTTACCGTTCATCTGGGATAATAAATCCTTGATACCCGCCTGTGCCTGTTCATAGGTGATGGTTCCTTCTTTGTAGGATGTGATATAATCCTGAAGGAGAGAGTAGATGTTGTCTGTAGATTCAATCTGCTCCTCATATTTCTGGATCTGGTCAGCATTTGTCTGATAGAGATTCTTGAACATGTTATAGATATCAGTATCATTACCAGAGGTTACTTTATCTTTCCATCCATCACCAAGAAGTTCATTGGCTTTTAGTTCATCCTGCGCCTGCTTGATTTTCTCTGCAATTTCTGACCATTTATCGGACTGCTTTTGTAATGCATCTACCTGGTCATTGTATTTTTCATTGATATCGTCAAGGGTATCATTCAATCCGTCCATTTCAGTTTGGAGATTATTCTTTGTGATATCATACTCGGCATCCTGGACAGCCTTTTGAGCGTCCCTTTCAGCCTCCGAATCTTTCTCCCAGGTTACTTCGCCTTCTCTCACTACTTTTGTGGTCTTCTGATTTCTGGCACGTTCTAACTCAAACTGGGCTTTTTCAAGATTGTACTGTAGATTCTTCTCGGTATTAGTTTTCTCCAATAAATCAAGCTGTTCTTGAAGAAGTTTGATCCTCTCATTGTAGGAATCATTTGTGAGTGAGTTTTCCGCTTCCAGCACATCCATCTGCGCTTTTATCGCGCCTGTAACAGCAGAAAGCACAGTATCCAGATCACCTTTTACACCATTCAGACCTGAAACAACCTTCTGCAACTCAGAACTAAAGGTGGAAATACTCTCCATGGGCATTTTCAGCAGTTCTTCGTTCCACTTATGAAGGTTCTGTACCATGGATGACATTTCACCATTCACATTTTGTAACTGACTGTAAAGCTCATTCCAGTTATCGCTTCCAGTATCATATTCAGACATTAGATCCTGGATCAAATCCGCCTGTTCTTTATACTGGTCTATAATCGTAGTGCCATTCGTAATTAGGCTCTGATAATAGCCAGCATCCAGCTTCTTCCCAGATGATTCCAATTCTGCGCCCCAGTTTTCAATCGTAGAGGTGATATCATTGTACATACCAATAATTTTACTGAGATTATCAATCGGTATCTGGGCTACTTCAAATTCCTTCTTTGCAATTGCTTCAAGTGCCTGTAACCGCGCGGACTCATAATCATCCACATGTTCGGTCAGTTCTGCATACTTTGCGCTGTCCTCAATTGGATCAAGCTTATCACGTTTATTCTTGGCAAGTTTGATCAGACGGTTATAGTTTTGTACCAGACGTTCAAAATTGTCTATCTGCTGCTGGTAGGCATCTGTGTCAACAACACTTCCGGAAGCTTTTATGTAGTTGATCTGTTCATCTACCAGGCTATTCATTTTTTCCAATCGGGAATTCTCAGCATCCAAGCTGTCAAGCTCTGCTGAAAGATATGCATCCTTATGCTCCCTGCGCTTCTCTTTTGCTTCATTGACACTCTGCTGTGCATCATACAGTTTGTTATAAGCATCCATTGCATTTGTCAGCTGTGTCTTTAGATTGCCGGAAACCAATTCAATGTCCACACCGCCATTTTCAATCTTGTCTCTATATTCGGGGACAAGAGCCACCAAATCCTCGTATGAACGTTTATAATCATCAATGGAACCTTCGGCGTTTTTAATGATCTCATTATCCAGTTGCATGAGACGTTCAAGAAGACTCTGCTTATTTTCCAGCCCAGTTCCATTCTTGATCTTCTCGGTCAGTTCAGTAACGGACATGTCAGCTTTGGAAGCTAACGCAATCAATTGATTCAATGTGTCCTCAGATGGGATACTGCTCGTGTTCATCAGATCGTTTACATGCTCCATCTCTGCTTTGGATAGTCCGGTATAAGCGGTGTAGGTGTCGGATAACTGACGTTCTAGTTCTGTCTGTTTATTTTTAAGGAGCTTTGTGCGCTGATCGATCCAGTCAATATCAGAGTTTTCCTTGGAAGATTTATCTTTGGAGCCAGATTTATTAGTTTTGGTTCCGCCACCATAAGAAGTGTTGGGGGTATTTCCTGTACCAAAATTTGCATCCACAGCACCATTAATTGAGTTAAGTAAATCCTGTTTTGCTTTTTCTGGATTATTAGAATACAGGCGGCCTTTACCTGCACCAGAAGACCCTGCGACACCATCCGCACCTGTTTTGAATTGAGAAATGGCATCTGCTGTTAATCCTGTTTGGACAGCTAATGCCTTTAGATTTTCTATGTCCCCATTCGTTGTAAGCGTAGTGCTGTTAGCAACTATCTTTTCTGCTACTAATTTGATAAGTGCGCCTTCGGTTATACCCGCTTCTATGCCTTCATCAACTATACGGCCTACTTCACTAGCGGTTGCACCCTCAAGGGCGGCACTCGCTTGTTCATTGTAGTACTTTTCAGCAGCAAGTTTATTATGATTATTGGCGAGAGCTTTTGTAACGATCTCCTCTGCATTGGTAACGCCCATCATCTTGAGCATAGAAGCTGTCAGGCCCTCAGTATGATTGGAAACTTGGTCAAGTATACCTGTTGACTTGATCCACTCAGAGACAAGACTATCAAATGCATTTTGACAGGCCTTTACATCCTTCGGAGAGTTTGAGATCTGTTCTACAAAATCTGTATAGGATTTTCCAAGTCCGCTAAATGTCTCCTTAAAATTCTTATCATCCAGAAGTGCATAATCAAATGGATTCTTCCCTTTCATAGATGACATGATCTTATCAAGAGATTCAAAACCTTCGGACATTTGATTGATGGCAGTAATCATTTCACTTTTTGAGAAAGGCTTCGTATATACAGAGGCGGACTTGCCAGCTATGCCATCCATTACAATACCCATATTTTGCAGACTGGAAATAATATCATCAATAGATAAAGAATACTCATCAGCCAATGCAATTAGATCTTTATATTCGTCATCTGCACCAGCATTTAATAATGCCTTTGCTTCTATATCTATTTTGCCCTGTAAGCCTCTGAACATATCGTTGTTATTCATTGAAGACAATTTGCTTGTGAAGTCCAGCATTCTTGTATCAGCCTGTTCAAAAACATCATCAGTAATAGCGGAATATTTTCCCCACTCTTCCTCATTGTCCTGTATTCCTGCTTTAATCTCTTTTAAATTCTGATATGCCGACTCGACTTGTTTATCTCGATAGGGATCTTCACTCTTTAAAACTGCCTCATTGTAATCTTTTACAGCCTGTATTGCATTATTGTATTGAGCTGATAGTCTATCATCCCGGGAAATTTGTGCCTTCAATATTTCGTTGTAGGTTTTCCCCAAGTTTTCTATATCCTTGGATGTATTATCGTAGGATACTTTTGATATCTCTAATACTCCGTCAAAAATATGTTCATCACCAAGCTCGTTCGCCTTGTTACGTACATCCGACATAAATGAGCCTATCGTTTTATAAGCATCCTTGGGATTGGCTTCTATTGATATCATGAAAGTATCCTGAAGTCCATCTATCGTAGTATCGGATATTTTGATTCCCTGGTCAGAGTACTTCTGTGCCAGTTCCTGCAAGGCTTTTCCACGATCACTATCAGAAATAACGTATTGGTCTGACAAAGTATAGGTTTGAGGTGTGTTCATTTTATTGGTAATGTCCCTAATCTCAGCCTCACCAATATCATTCAGTATCTTGTTAGCCGCTTCTTTATTTAAAGACTTGATTGCTTCAGTCTGATCACGATAAGCATCTGTAACTAAATTGACTTTGCCATATTCGTCACCGTATTCATTGTTAAGTTCAATCTGTAAATCAAGAAGTTGTTTCTTGACATTGTAGGTATCCTCTTCGTTACCCCTTGCTTCTAAAAGAGCATGGTGTAATTCTTCATACCGCGTTGTATAATCCTTAATTGACTCAGATGTATCAGAATATACATTTGCTGCATCTTGAGCCACACGAAGGGCTTCTTCCTGTTTCTGTTTATAGTAAGAGAAGGCCATTGTAGCTCCAGATACAGCAGTTGTAATCGCCATGATGGATATCCCAATGGGATTTGTAGCAAAGGCGGTTTTTAATGTATTGAGTGCTCCAGCAAATGAGAAGGTCGCGTTAGTTGCTACATTTTCGGCACTGGCAAAACCAAGAGTGGAGAGCTTTTATGTGAGCATGGCTGTATCGAAGCGGGTAAGATCATGTGTTTTCAGTAACTGTCCTATATAGGTTATCCTGTGGCAACTTCCCTTTCATTAAATAATATACTCCTAAAAATGGGCTAAACATACCCGACAAATAACGAATGATACCATGTGTATATGTATATAATACCCTTCTATTCTTGTCTAAAAAAACCACCTTAATACGAACTAATCTTTTGCCAATTGAACGTCCATCAAAGAAATGGTCGATCACAAAGTTATACACTATGAACCCAAAAAAATACGAAAATTTAGCTATAGGACGTTCAGCTACTTCCATAGAAAATAGAAATATAATATAAAAATAGATCGATAATTCAACAATAATTAGATCGATAGAAAATGCAATAAATCTTTTCATTTATTATTAATCCTCGTATCTTCCTATTTGAGGTTTACTACCACAATACTGTCCTTATTTGGATTACCTGAAGCTCAATTCCAGCTTAATACCGAGTTTCATATTTTTTTATTACATATCGGTATCTGGCTTTCTATCTTGTCAATCGCCTTTTCGGTTTTGTCCATTATTTTCTGTGGCTGCTCATCCGAATCATCATGGGATATTATCTTACCTTCATATGCATTAACCGTATATCCCATGTTGGTCCACCCTCTCCGAGATGTGTATTCTACTTTACTGTCATCCTTTTCCTTATCCTTTGGTATTTCTTTTACTTTCATTTCAAAATTATTTGTTGCTTCTTCCATTGTGAAGGCCGGAACTGGAACGAGATGCAACAATGGAGCCGTGATCTCAATCTTGTCTACCTTTTCTTTTTCTGATACATCCTTTTCTGACATATATACTATCCTTTCGTATATTGGAGTCGTTTACTTAACATTAGTTGGTATTCCTTGTAAAAAACCATCATAATAATTTTGTGTTGAACTACCACAATTCGGACAAAAGCAGGTGAAATCATCACATACACATCTACACTCTGGATCAGTACAACGGTTCCCTCCAAATTCATAACCGCAATCGCAATACATTTCTGATATTTCAGAAAATTCTTTACATATAGGACATTGCTTTGATTCAGACATAATATCACCCCTTGGTATTGTATAGATTTATTTTAGCACTATATATTAGGGATTACAATGGAGATGGGGCCTGTGGTATAAATAAGGATATATCTGTAATTCAAATTATTACAGTATCAAACACTTTGATATTCAAACCATTTCCGAACTGAGATTTTTCCTCACGTCCTTTCACTCATCTCCTATAATCCCTTATTTTCTAAGCATTTTCCCATATATTAGTAATCATTCCTAATTCATCATATCTGCTCCAACATAGCTGAAACCCCTTGTAAAATAGGGAGTTTGCCGAACACGTCTCACAAGATGACACATTGTCACTTTCATTCACATCACTAACAGCAAAATTCCTTGTAAAATAAGGCTTTTTAACATGCTACCGATGATATCCCGAACCCCATAACAAATATCTTCATTAATTATAAAAAGCGCTCTATTCCTACCGTTTTACTAGGATTTAACTTTCTATGGATCACACTACCGAACACCTTACCGAACTCTATTTTTCCAGCAAAAAAGCAGATATCATACTAGATAGCTTGGAAATGAAGTGTGAATGGATAAAGTGCAAAAAGGCCCGACTGATTCAAGATCATATCTGGCCTTTCTTTCAATTATTTATTATCCTTTATATTATCTAACTCTTTTAAAATTCCTCGTATCTCTTCTATTTGACTTTTACTTGCCCTCTTAGGGAATCTTCCATTTTTCACCCAATACTCCAGTCTAAATACTGATGCAGCTAGTTTCTCCAATATAATACAAATAAAATAACGTAGTGTATAGTAACTGCCCCTTTTTCTTTTCATTTATCATTCACCCCTGACAATTATTATACATGTATTCCCATACTTTTGGCAATGTTCAATATTAGTAAGCCACAGTAAACTTTCTTATAGATGAGGTGGATGACATGATTACTTTTGAACCATTCTGGAAAACACTAAGAGAAAAGCAGATAAGCCAATATGACCTTATAACTAAATATCATATGAGCAGGGGAACCTTGGACAACCTGAAACATAATAGAAGTATTACTTTACGGACGCTCAATGATCTATGCAATATGTTTGATTGTAATATCACGGATATAATACAATTTGAGAAGGATTAAGGGATGGAAAACCATCCCTTTACATTCGCGTAGGCAACTGTTTATATAGCATTACAAAGACGCTTTATCTCCTGCATGGCGTATACATATGTCTTATTCATTTGACAGCCACCTTCTAAAACATACCTGGATATCATTTGATGTAATTGATCCGCTATCTTGTCATATAGTATAACACCCAACTACATTATCCACAACAATGAAGAAACAATGATTCACCTCTGCCCCATCATCTCCCAAAACCATGGCTGAACTCTTCTGCTAAAGGTAATTCTAAATTCTTACAGCAAAAAAGCAGATATCATTTGGGATACCTGCCTCTGCCTAATTCCACATATAATGCATCGTACGAGGTATGCAGCGCGCAGGACATGGAACGCTTATCTGACAGACCGAAAATTACTGCCTACTCATATATAAAAGTGGATAAGGGTTTCCCTGTTCGTCATTTTCTGTTCTTTTATATACCTTAAAACCCATATGTTCATAGAAACCTTTAGCAAGGGGATTTTGTTCATTAACCGCCAAATCGTTAATCGAATATTTTTTTATTCCGTACTGAAGCAACTCTTTGCCTAATCCTTTTCCTCTTTCTTGATGAGAGATAAACAGCATTTCAAGGTGCTGTTCAACTATTCCCATAAAACCCATAGGAACTTGATTTTCATTTTCTATTGTAATTAAATGCGGTATTTCTTTTAATGCTTGTGGCACATACTTCTTAATGTCTTCTATTTCGTTCACTGATAGAAAGAGATGTGTTGCCTTTACAGCACTTTCCCAAACATCTATTAGCTGTTCTATCAATAACGGATTTCTGTCCTTTATTTCAACGATTTTCATTTTCAGTCCTCCATAAAGCTTGGTTTGTTGGTTATACCCTTTCGTCAAAGGTGAATCGAATATGCACATTATATAGCATTTACCCATTTTAGACAATAAAAAGTTACTTTTTCTTTGTCCAGTCCATTTTTCTTCTGATGTGGCGGTTACTAGATTATACGATATCTCTGTCCCACTCCCCGACTCTCCCAAAAACAGAATTAAAGGCATACACTCTGTAACCATACAATGATTATTTGAAGAATCTTCGTCTGCCATCCTTTTATCTATTAACCTACTTTCTTACACAAA
Organism: Clostridium sp. FS41; assembly: GCF_000954015.1. Taxonomy (NCBI): domain Bacteria; kingdom Bacillati; phylum Bacillota; class Clostridia; order Eubacteriales; family Clostridiaceae; genus Clostridium; species Clostridium sp. FS41. The sequence goes on along the minus strand of NZ_JYHN01000074.1, from coordinate 1,563 downwards.
AAAGAAACCACCTTTATTATCTATAAGCAGTTCTTTCTAATCAAAATCTAAATGATACACACCCAAGTACTTTTACTTATCTAACGGCCCCGAAAATAGTGCTCCATAGTCAAACATTTTCATACACAAAGTTTCTGTGATCACTTCATATTTATCACTGATAATTTCTATATCCTCATCTTCTTCTCTATCCGCTCCGGATATGTAATCCCCTTAATCCTGTTCCTTCTATAGTTATAGCAGCTTCACACACTTTCGTAGTCCATCCTCTATCCTCTGCCTCTACAATCGAATAAATATCTATATTATTTTACACAAGCAGAGTCAAGCTTATCATATCCTTTGACCAACTCCCTCTGCAACCGTGCACCCACAAGTATCCCCAGCTTAAAATAGCATTCATCATGAGAGAATGCAAATTCCGTTAGAGCATCCAATAATCCATTGTCATCTGTGCTTATATCTGGATACCATTCCTTAATTTTCGCTATTATAATATCATAGCTCTCCTCAATCGCCTTTTCGCATTCATCAAGGTTTTTGTCCACGGATACATCCACCCCATCTATTATATATGTAATAAACGTATCTAAGTTTGCACGGTTTGCTATCTCCTTTATTCTATTCATGATTCTCTCCTTTTCTATGCTCTGGTTTCTATTCCATTATATTGTGCCGCCACTATGCCGTCAATTTATTTTTTGCCGTCATAATGGCTGTATAATGATGGCATACTATCCATATGGAGGTTTTAACATATGCCAAATGAAACATCCAAGTTCACTCTGCGGACAGATTCCGAATTGTTAAAGAAATTTAAGATTGTAGCTGATTATAATGGACGTTCTGCAAATCGTGAGTTAGAAGTTCTTATGAAAAAACATGTTGCTGATTTCGAGCAAAAACATGGAAAAATAGAGACAGAATGATCTTTAAGTCAGAGTCAAGACCACCGGCTTAGCCGGTGGCTTATTCTGCCCCTATAAGGGGCTGTTACCTGCTTGCGCCCGGAAGGCGCACTGAAAAGTCTGCCTGCTGCACCACATTCTCAGCTGCCCTTAAAAGGGCATGTTCAGTGCTTCCTTACTCCGGCTTAGCCCCAAAAGGGGCTTACTGGTTTGCTTTGACTCCCTACTGACTCTTAAGAGTCTTACTTCTTGTTTTTCTTCACCGGCTCACCCGTAAACGGGTCTATGTACTCTACTAACGACATCTGGTCATATTCCAAATCCTCTTTTATCTGATTTTGTATGTATGCCTTTATTGCCGCCGTATTCTTTCCTACTGTGTCCACGTAATATCCACGGCACCAGAAATGACGGTTTCCGTACTTATACTTTAGGTTCGCATGCTTCTCGAATATCATGAGCGAACTTTTTCCTTTGAGATATCCCACCACCTCTGATACAGAATATTTGGGCGGAATGCTTACCAGCATATGGATATGGTCTGGCATGCATTGTGCCTCGATTATCTCAATCCCTTTCCTTCGGCATAAGGTCCCTAGTATTTGACCTACATCTGCCTTGATATCTTTATATATTACCTGCCTGCGATATTTTG
>NZ_JYHN01000073.1:0-32026 GCF_000954015.1 Clostridium sp. FS41 | reverse complement strand
AAAAGCATGAGTCACGCCTGCCCCTGTTCGGAACCATCTATTTCCCGACAGCCCCATTCAACTTATATATGTTATATCGATTTACCGCCGGACATTTACCCGTGCCTGCACATGGCCGGCAGTCTACTGCACCCAGGCCCCGTCACCGCCCACCTGATATCCGTCCGGTGTCGTAGTCCCCGCGGCCATGGATCCGTCCTGGTACATATAATACCACTTGCCGTCCAGCTCGTTCCATCCCGTTACCGCGTATCCCTCCGGGCTGAAATAGTACCATTTGCTCATAATGCGTTCCCATTTGCCGGCAGCGACCGTACCGTCATGATAGGTAAAGCGCCGCCCCTGCTGGTAATCCCCCCAGGTGCCGTCTGTAATGCCCGGATCATTTGACTGGGAGGAAAGGGAGCTTACCGGTTCTCCGTCCTCCAGATAGTCCTGCTGGTTTCCGTTCCTTGCAATGGCAGCCACCTCAAAATAGTAGGCTGTGCCGGACTTGGTCATAAAGGGAGAAAAGTCGTAGGAGGTGGCTCCCTCCACGATCTGACTCACCACTGACCCCTGGTCGTCATAGAGCACCACACGGTAGGTATTGGCGAATTTTACGCTGTTCCAGGTGGCAACAGAGGGGTTATCACTGTCCCATCCGGCCCAGGTGGTGCTGTCTAACTGGGCCGCGGCCTGGTAGGTGAACTTGACCGTATACACGTACCCGGAATCCGCCTCGTAATCACTACCCGTGTACTTCTTTACAGAGGTGATCTGTGCATCATTGCGGCCATTGACCACCTTAATCTCCAAACTGCTCTTGGTAAGCCCCGTGCTGCTTCCCAGATAAACCGTACCCGTCACATCATTGCCCGCTGTCCAGTTCTCAGGGCTTTTGGACCAGGACACATCCGACAGCATCTCAATGGCGTCTGAATCCTCCTCGGATACATATACATCCGGCTCCAGGGGATGGACCTTATTTTTGTCATTATCATCCCTGCTGACACCCTGGCTGTCATACTGGTTTTCAATCTCCAGCCTATACGCGGACTTAGCCTGGGCTGTCATGCCCAGGCCAATAACCATCCATATTGCTGCAGCGGCTGTCACTGCATATCTGCTCTTTTTCATAGTATCTCCTTTCAACTGTCCTTTTTGATCTCCTCTATGAAAAATGCCGCCACACAATCTTTTCCTCACATTGCTCCCACAAACCTCAATCAGACTTCAGGAAGACCGGCCCCGATCAGTCTCTAATGCTGCCAGACTCCATTGGCATCCAGGATAAATCCGTCAATGGATGTATTCACTGCCTTGGATCCGTCACCCGGGTAGAAATAGTAATAGTTGTTCTCCACCTTGTACCATCCCTCCACCATGGCTCCGCTCTCATTCATAAAATATGTCTTGCCGTTAATAGTCAGCCAGCAGTTCTTTACCATGGCTCCTTCCGGTCCGCCATCATTGGGATTCAGATAATACCAGATATTGCCGCTCTTGATCCATCCCTTCCTCATATCTCCGCTGTCACCCATGTAGTACCAGTATCCGCCTGTCTGCTGCCATCCCGTGAGCATACGGCCTGAGGTGTCAAAGAGATACCACTTGTCGTTCCATTTAAGCCATCCGTTCTTCTGAAGGTTTCCGTCCGGGTACCGGAAATACCAGTAATCCCCTTCCTTTCTCCAGCCCACGTCCGTATTGCCGCCGCTGGGAGTGCTGCCTCCGTTATCCTGGCCGCTGCCGTCCGATACCTCGTCCTCATCAATATACAGGTCACCGGCTTCGGTCCATTCACTCTTCTTGCCGTACTTTTTCTCCTCATCCGTGTGAGGCACGGTCCTAACCTTAAAGGAGTAATCCCCCTCCTTGGTCATGTAGGGATAGAAATTGTAGGAGGTTCCCTTGTAGTCCTCCAGCTTTTTAACGACCGATGAACCGCGGTAGAGATATACATCATAATACCCTGAGCTGTTCTCCCCTGCTTCCCATCTGGCCCTTCCCTTACTGCTTCCCCACTCAGCGTCCTCCGGGGGCTCATAGGTTCCCTTGATCCCCGTTGCCCTAAGGACCACCTTCAAGTCGCTTCCGCTCTTGGTGGCTGATACAAAGGTTCCGCCGCTGATACTTACATTGTTGGAGCTGTAGCTGCTGCGGAAACGGTATTCATAGGCACTGCTGCTGGATGTATTGGGCTCCAGCCACACGGTGATCTTGGGGGTATCCCCAATGCCCACCTCTTTATCATTCGTCCACTCTGCTGACGCCACCTCATATTTGCTGGACGAGGAGTACACCTTGCTTCCGCTGTCGCTGGAACTGGTTCCCAGGCTGTCTCCGCTGTTCACCTCATCTCCTGAATCCAGATCAATGCTCACCTTTAGTGAGACACTTGTTATATACTTATAGTCGCTGGCTGCCAAAACCTGTACGGGCATCGCTGTCATCAGCGTGCCTGCTGTCAGGGCTAGGCATAACATTCGTTTCATGCTTCTCATGAACGCTCAACCTCCTCCAAAGGGCTGCACCCTTATATTTTCTTTACCTGTTTCTATTATAGCCCAGATGACAGTTTTGCGTCAACTTACGATATTCTTGCGATGTTTTCGTAATTTTACAAAGTTCTGACAAAAAAGCGGCCGGGGGGAGAATCAATGTGCGCCGACAGGCGCACGCAAAAAGACTGCAGACACACTTACGCGCATCTGCAGCCCTATTATGATTTGGATTATACTAATTCAATGAGAACTTCCATTGCAGCATCGCCCTTACGCGGACCAACCTTAACGATTCTGGTGTAACCACCGTTACGGCTTGTGTACTTAGGAGCAATATCATCAAAAAGCTTAGCTACCATGTCAACAGACTTGGTATTTTTCTTCTTGCCGGCTGGTGTGGAAGGAACCTCGGTCACGCCGTAAAGGACCTTTAACATCTGCCTTCTTGCATGCAGTCTGGAAGGCATATCCTTTTTGATTTCCTTCTCCACTTCATCATATACAGTAACTTTCTTGCCGTCAACAACCTCTTTGACCCTCTTGCCGTCTTTGTCCTTGCGGGCAACCTTAGCAGTAACCTTAACGGTCTCATAGTTGTCTTTTTCCTTCACTGCCATGGCGATCAGTCCTTCTGCAACTTTGCGGATCTCCTTTGCCCTGGTCTCAGTTGTCCTGATGTGACCATGATATAACAGTGCTGTTACCTGGCTTCTGATCAGAGCCTTTCTCTGATCGGAAGTTCTTCCTAATTTTCTATATCCTGCCATTGTATTTTCCTCCGTTATTGTGGAACACCTTCACCATGCTTCCTCGGACTTACTGGTTCAGGCATTGACGCCCACATATTTATTTGGCTGCCTCGGCCATGCTTCTTTGGACTTACTGGCCGGGGTGTTAATATACCAGCTTCCTCGCATTGCTCGGTCGCTTAGTTGTCATCACTTGGATTCAGCTGCAAGCCCAATTCTTTCAGCTTAGCCAGCACTTCCTCAAGGGATTTGCGTCCCAGGTTACGAACCTTCATCATATCCTCGGAAGTCCTGTTGCACAGTTCCTCCACGGTATTGATACCGGCTCTCTTCAGACAGTTGTAAGAACGAACGGAAAGCTCCAGTTCGTCAATATTCATCTCAAGTACTTTTTCCTTCTCATTGTCTTCCTTCTCTACCATGATCTCTGCTGTCTTGGCATTCTCTGAAAGGTCAATGAACAGGTTCAGATGCTCGCTAAGTACCTTGGCTGCCAGGCTGACTGCCTCATCGGGAGCCAGGGTGCCGTTGGTATAGATCTCAAGTGTCAGTTTGTCAAAGTCAGTCTGCTGGCCAACACGAGTGTTGGTAACAGCCATATTGACACGCTCTACCGGGGTATAGATGGAATCAACCGCGATCACGCCGATCGGCAGATCATCGTTCTTATTCTTATCCGCGCTGATATATCCACGGCCCTTTGTAATGGTGAGCTCCATGTAGAATTTACTGTCCGTGCCGCCGCTTAATGTAGCGATGACCTGGTCAGGATTCATGATCTCGATATCAGCATCTGCCTGGATATCTGCTGCAGTAATTACGCCTTCACCCTCAAATTCAATGTATGCAACCTTGGGTTCATCGGTATCGCTGTTGTTCTTGATCGCTAAGCTTTTGATGTTCATAATAATCTCAGTTACATCTTCCTTTACTCCAGGAATAGAACTGAACTCATGCAAAACGCCATCGATTTTTACCTGACTCACTGCGGCTCCGGGTAAAGAAGAAAGCATAATTCTTCTTAAGGAATTGCCCAGCGTAGTGCCGTAACCTCTCTCAAGTGGTTCAACTACAAACTTGCCGTATCTCTTGTCTTCTGAAATCTCTGCGATTTCAATATTTGGTTTTTCAAAATCGAACACTAATAGCCCCTCCTTTTTGGGTTTCTATCAAATCTCGAGGGATATAAAACCTGCACACAGCAGAACATAACCTGGGCCAATGCAGAGTCCGGGTTTTACGTCCTGCAAAGTACGCCTGTCCGTTAAAGACAGGCATACCTTGTACAATCTATAGAGAATGGCAGGATTATTTGGAATACAACTCGACGATAAGCATTTCGTTTACTGGAACATCAATCTCATCCCTGGTTGGCAGTTCCTTAACAGTACCGCGCAGGTTCTCCTGGTCCACTTCCAGCCAGGATGGTGTCAGGCGTCCGCCTGTCACTTCCAGAATATCTTTATATCTCTGAGCAGATTTATACTTCTCTCTTACTTCGATCACATCACCGGCCTTAACCTGGTAAGACGGAATGTTTACAGGCTTGCCGTTAACCAGAATATGCTTGTGGTCAACGATCTGCCTTGTCTCCTTACGTGTGCGGCCAAGGCCCATACGGAACAGTACGTTGTCCAGTCTGCACTCCAGAAGGATCATCAGGTTGGTACCGACCATGCCGTTCATCTTAGATGCCTTAGCATAGTAGTTACGGAAAGGTTTCTCTAACACACCATAAATGAATTTAGCTTTCTGCTTTTCTCTCAGCTGCATGCCGTATTCACTTAACTTTTTATTTGATCTTTTTGATTCTCTGTTTGACTTTTTATCAATTCCTAAATAGACCGGATCCAGTCCAAGGGATCTACATCTTTTAAGAACAGGAACTCTATCTACTGCCACTTTAATTACCTCCTAATTAAGATCATCAGACTCTTCTACGTTTTGGCGGACGGCATCCGTTATGTGGAACCGGTGTTACGTCCTTAATGCTTGTTACTTCCAAACCACATGCCTGAAGGGCACGGATTGCGGCCTCACGTCCTGAACCAGGACCCTTAACCATAACGTCTACTGATTTTAAGCCATGTACAAGAGCTGCCTTAGTAGCAGTTTCTGCCGCCATTTGAGCTGCATAAGGAGTAGATTTCCTTGAACCTCTAAATCCCAGACCACCGGCACTAGCCCATGATAAAGCGTTACCCTGCGCATCAGTTAATGTAACAATTGTGTTATTAAAAGATGACTGGATATGTGCCTGTCCGCGTTCAACGTTTTTCTTCACACGCTTTTTTGTAACTTTTTTAGTCGTGGACACTTTTTTAGCCATTTTAAACTAACCTACTTTCTCATTTTCTTGAATTCGCTCTTCCTGTTTTTAAAACATGCAAATCGAATTCTGTTACCGTGTTGCTAAATTACTTCTTCTTGTTTGCTACTGTCTTCCTTGGTCCCTTGCAGGTTCTTGCATTGGTCTTGGTTTTCTGCCCACGGACCGGAAGGCTCTTCCTGTGACGGATTCCTCTGTAGCATCCAATTTCCTGAAGTCTCTTGATGTTCATAGCAATTTCCCTGCGGAGATCACCTTCAACAGTCTGAGATTCAGCAATGACGTTAGCCAGCTTCTTCACCTCATCATCGGTTAAATCCTTAACACGAGTATCTGGGTTCACTCCAGCTTCTGTTAAGATACGGTTGGAACTTGTTCTACCGATTCCGTAGATGTAAGTAAGACCGATCTCAATACGTTTTTCTCTTGGTAAGTCAACACCTGAAATACGAGCCATGTGTGTATTACACCTCCTAATTTTAATTAACCTTGTCTCTGTTTATGCTTTGGATTTTCACAAATTACTCTGATACTGCCTTTTCTCTTAATGATCTTGCACTTTTCGCAGATCGGCTTTACGGATGATCTAACCTTCACAGTAATTCTCCTTTCTATAGACCAACAAAGTTGCTCCAGCATTATACCAAATTTTTTCAACAAATGCAAGCACTTTTTATCTATATTTATTCTTTTTCTTTTCCCCTGGTGTACCGCATCTCTGTACCGTGCCGCTGTACCCTGCGGGGTCCCCAACTCCGCCATCGGCTGTGGTTGGGTGTGGGCTGCCGGCAGCCTTTATTTATCTCTCCAGATAATCCTGCCCTTGGACAGGTCATAGGGTGATAACTCAATGGTCACCTTATCTCCCGGCAGAATGCGGATATAGTTCATACGAAGCTTTCCGCTGATGTGCGCCAGTACCTGATGGCCGTTCTCCAGTTCAACCTGGAACATGGCGTTTGGTAATTTTTCAATTACCACTCCTTCAATTTCAATTACATCTGATTTGGACATATTATTTTACCTCCTACTGCTTGTGGGTGCGTATCAGGGATGCTATCTCCTCATCGCTCACCGTCCCGCCTTCTGTAAGCTTTTTCCTCAAGGTTTCATCGTATTTACCTGTGAGCTGCAAGTGTTTCCTGTTCTTGCGTTTCTGTTTACTCAGGGGATGCCTCCTGCCGTCTGACAGACTAACATATTCCCCTTGGACACTGATTATGATATACAGTTCATCTTTGTCGTGACCTGCTAAACTTTTTACCAGGCCGGCTTCTTTAAACTCTACCATAGGGTCACCTCTGCTACAGCGATAAAATCTCAGGCTCGCCATCCGTGATCAGGATGGTGTTCTCGTAGTGGGATGCCAGTGAGCCGTCCTCTGTCACAACGGTCCAGCCATCATCCGTCCACGCTACATCATAGCGCCCTGCAGTAATCATAGGCTCAATTGCCAAAGTCATTCCCGCCGCCAGCCTGATGCCTTTACGGCGCTGGGCAAAATTAGGGATTTCCGGAGCCTCGTGCATTTCCGTACCGATTCCGTGTCCTACCAGGTCACGGACCACACCGAAGCCAAAGCTTTCTGCATAAGCCTGGATGGCTTTGGATATATCATTGAGATGATTGCCAGCTTTTGCATACTTTATTCCTTCAAAAAAGCTCTGCTCAGTCACCTCCACCAGTTTCCTGGCAGTGTCGCTCACTTCCCCCACAATGTGGGTCCTGGCAGCATCGGATTGATATCCCTTCCATATAACGCCTGTGTCCAGGCTGACGATATCACCCTCTTCCAGGTAACGGTGCTTATCCGGTATTCCGTGAACAACTTCATCATTGATGGAGATGCACACAGAAGCCGGAAAGCCCTGATAGTTTAAAAAGGAAGGGATACATCCCTGGCTCCTGATCATCTCTTCGCAGATTCGGTCAATCTCTTTGGTAGATATGCCCGGCTTTACCACCTTGCCCAGTTCTTCGTGTACATTGGCAAGGATCCTGCCAGCTTCCCTCATTAATTCAATTTCCCGTTCTGATTTAATTGTTACCATTATTTATGCTCCTAAAATCTTAACAATGGCCTGGAATACGTCTTCCATATCCATGGTGCCATCCACTTGTGCCAGAACGCCTGCTTTCTGATAATACTCTATAAGAGGCTGAGTCTGATCATGATATACATCAAGGCGCTTCTTAACTGTCTCAGGTTTGTCGTCATCCCTGAGGACCAGTACCTGACCGCACACATCACAGATCCCTTCCTTCTTGGGAGGATTGAATTCAATATGATATGTAGCACCGCAGGCCAGACATGCGCGGCGTCCGGACATACGCTTTACAATGTTCTCATCCGGCACATCCACGTTAACCGCATAGTCAATGGACTCCCCCATCTCGCCCAGCGCCTTTGTAAGGCTCTCCGCCTGGGGAATGGTCCTTGGGAACCCATCCAGTACGTATCCGTTCTGACAGTCAGCTTCATGGATCCGGCCAAGCAGCATGCCTATGGTAATCTCATCCGGCACCAGACCGCCGGCGTCCATAAATGCCTTTGCCTTCATTCCCAGTTCTGTGCCGTTCTTAATATTGGCACGGAAAATATCTCCTGTTGAAATATGGGGTATCTGATACTTTGCTGCAATTTTTTTTGCCTGGGTACCTTTTCCGGCACCAGGAGCGCCTAACATGATGATTTTCATAGAACCGATCCTCCTCGTTATGAGCACTTACTCACTCTTTATAAACGCAATCAATCCGCCCCTGTGGAATACCGCAAAGGCAGATTGATTAATTCAACTGTGGTTGTTAATCGTTCAAAAATCCCTTATAATAACGCACAAGCATCTGTGATTCTACTGCTTTGATTGTTTCCAGCACCACGCCTACAATAATGATCAAGGAAGTTCCTGAAAATGATATATGGCTTACATTTAATAAACCGGATGCCAGAATCGGAACAACCGCAATGATGATCAGGCCGCATGCACCAATAAAAACAATATAATTCAAAATCTTATTTAGATAATCGCTGGTTGGTTTTCCCGGGCGGATACCAGGGATAAAGCCTCCCTGCTTTTTCATGTTATTAGCCACTTCCAACGGATTGAAGGTAATGGACGTATAGAAGTAAGCGAACATAATCAGCAATGCAATATAAATCACCAGACCAATGGAGTACTCCGGAGACTCGGGTCTGCACCATGAGCCTGAGTTGAGCACCATCAGAATCTTGCCTCCTATGGAGTTGTAATCAACAGTAAAGAACTGAGAGATCACAACAGGGAATGACATGATGGAAGAGGCAAAGATAACCGGCATTACACCTGCGGTATTAATCTTCAACGGGATGTTGGAAGCCTGTCCGCCAACCATCTTGCGGCCAACCATTTTCTTGGAATACTGAACCGGGATTCTTCTCTCCGCATCGTTTAGCACGATAACAAAGACAACCATGGCCAGGATCACAAGAGCAATCACCAAAATGGCAATAGCTGCTGTAAACACAGTCTGTCCGAAGATGAAACGGTAATAAAGGCTCCTCACATCATTGGGAACACTGGACAGGATGTTGAATAACAGTACAATTGAAATACCGTTTCCAACGCCCTTTTCCGTAATCTGCTCACCAATCCACATAAGCAGGGCACTTCCCGTAGTCATTGTAACAATGGCAATGATAATATTCCAGGCATTGTAATCAAGGAGAAGTCCCTGACGGCCAAAGCCGATGGCCATGGCACTTGATTCAATCAGTGCCAGGGCTACCGTGGTATATCGGGTGTATTCCTGAATCTTTTTCCTGCCGTCTTCACCATCCTTTTGCAGCTCTTCCAGTTTTGGAATCGCTATGGTCAGCAGCTGGATGATAATGGAGGATGTGATGTATGGCGTGATGCTCAATGCAAAGATGGACATGGATGAAAATGATCCACCTGTCATGGCATTAAAGAAGCCAAACACATCCGTTGTCTGTTTTGCAAACCAGTCCGCAAAGAATGTTGTTTCGATTCCCGGAATTGGAAGCTGGCATCCAAAACGGATGACTACCAGCATCATAAAGGTATAGATAATCTTTTTACGGAGCTCCTGTACCTTAAATGCATTTCTGATCGTTTTAAACATTAGATCACCTCGCAGGTTCCACCTAAAGCTTCGATTTTAGATTTTGCACCTTCACTGAATGCATTAACCTTAACGGTCAGCTTTTTGGTTAATTCTCCATTTCCAAGGATCTTTACACCATCTCTTGGATTCTTAACGATTCCAGCTTCGATTAATGTCTCAACAGTAACCTCAGCATCGTTATCGAACTGTTCCAGTGCGCTTACGTTAATACCTATAATGGTCTTAGAATTCATATTGGTGAAACCACGCTTTGGGATACGCCTGTATAAAGGCATCTGTCCACCCTCAAAGCCAGGTCTTGTTGCTCCAGAACGGGCTTTCTGACCCTTGTGGCCCTTACCAGCGGTTTTACCATTGCCTGAACCATGGCCACGGCCTTTTCTAAAATTATCGCTATGCTTTGAACCTGCAGCAGGCTGTAAATTTGACAATTCCATGACTGCACCTCCTTACTTTATCTGATTAGATTTCTTCAACTTTTACCAAATGTCTCACACTTGCAATCATGCCTCTGACAGCGCCATTATCTGGCATCTCAACTGTCTTCTGCATCTTGGTCAGGCCAAGGGCAGCAACAGTTGCCTTCTGCTTAGGAACAGCACCGATAGGGGACTTGACTAATGTAATCTTTAATTTCTCTGCCATGTCTTTCTCCTCCTATTAGCCTACAATTTCTTCCACAGATTTGCCGCGCAGTCTTGCAAATTCTTCCGGTGTCTTCAAAGAAGTTAAACCGGCAAGTGTTGCCAGAACAACGTTTGTCTTGTTGTTGGAACCTAAAGACTTGGTACGGATATTCTTGATTCCTGCCATTTCCAGTACGGAACGTGCGGGACCTCCGGCGATAACACCGGTACCTTCAGGAGCTCTCTTTAACAGAACAGCTGCACTTCCGAATTTACCAATAAAATCATGTGGGATACTCTTATTCTCATCTACTGGAATCTCTACCAGATTCTTAATTGCGGCTTCTTTACCTTTGCGGATCGCTTCCGGAACCTCGCCTGCCTTGCCTAAACCAGCACCGACATGGCCGTTACCGTCACCTACTACTACCAGAGCGGAAAATCTCATGGTACGTCCACCTTTAACAGTCTTGGATACTCTCTTGATCGCAACTACCTTGTCATTCAGTTCCATCTGACTGGCATCAATAATTGTACGCTTCATGCTTGTTCTCCTCTCTTAGAAATCCAGACCAGCCTCGCGGGCTGCATCTGCTAATACCTGAATTTTGCCCTGATATATAAAGCCGCCTCTATCGAAAACAACTTCCTTGATACCTTTTTCAAGGGCTCTCTTTGCGATTACTGTACCTACATATGCTGCAGCTGCCTTGTCATTGGTCTTCTCCAGTTCAGCGTTAACTTCCTTCTCAACTGTAGAAGCAGCAACTAAAGTGTTACCAACCGTATCGTCGATAATTTGAGCATACATATGATTATTACTTCTGAACACTGCCAGACGCGGTCTCTCTGCTGTGCCAGCAAAACGGTTACGCATTCTATTGTGTTTCTTTACGCGAACTTCGCTTCTTGACTGTTTGTTAACCATTTTTACACTCTCCTTAATTATTTCTTACCAGTCTTACCAACTTTACGTCTGATAACCTCGTCAGCATACTTGATACCCTTGCCCTTGTATGGCTCAGGCCTTCTCTTGTCTCTGATTTCAGCAGCGTATTGGCCAACTTTTTCTTTATTGATACCTTTAACAGTGATCTTGTTCTGTCCCTCTAAGACGGTCTCGATGCCTTCAGGATCTTCCATCTCTACCGGATGGGAGTAGCCCAGGTTCAGAGTAAGCTTCTTGCCCTGCTTTGCAGCTCTGTAACCAACACCGTTTACTTCCAGAACCTTCTCATAGCCCTCTGTAACACCATGGATCATGTTGTTTACCAGGGTTCTGGTCAGACCATGTAAAGATTTCATTTTCTTTAAATCGTTTGGTCTGCTTACGATAATCTGTCCATCTTTCTGCTCGATGGTCATCTCTACTGGGAGATCTCTCTCCAATGTTCCCTTTGGACCTTTTACAGTCACTTTATTTCCTTCTGCGATTGTAACAGTTACACCTGCCGGAACCGCAACTGGCATTCTACCGATACGTGACATGCCTTTACCTCCTACTTAAATTCTCGGAAGGAACTGTGCGTTCCTTCTGTTTTCAGTCGCACGCATTGAGCACTGAGCGCCCGTACATTAGGCGCTTACATGCGAAAGTGCTTCGTGATACTTAACAGGGGCTTTCCCGGTTAGTATCATCGAAGTTTCCATAGTTACCAAACAAATGCCAGAACCTCGCCGCCAACACCTAACTGACGTGCTTCCTTATCGGTGATCACACCCTGGTTGGTGGAAATGATTGCGGTACCAAGTCCGCCCAGCACCTTGGGAAGCTCTTCCTTGTTTGCGTACACACGCAGACCAGGCTTGGAGATTCTCTTGATACCGGAAATAATTTTCTCGTTCTTATCTTTACCGTACTTTAAGGTGATTCTGATGGATGCAAAACCGCCGTCCTCTACCATGTCGTACTTTGCAACATAACCCTCTTTTACCAGAATATCAGCAATAGCTAATTTCATCTTGGATGAAGGTACGTCTACTGTATCATGTTTTGCAGTGTTTGCATTACGGATTCTTGTAAGCATATCTGCAATCGGATCGCTCATTGTCATTTTAAAATGCCTCCTTCCTCTTTCTCTCTATCTTACCAGCTAGCTTTCTTAACGCCAGGAATCTGACCCTTGTATGCTAACTCACGGAAACAAATACGGCAGATTCCGTACTTTCTTAAGTAAGCATGTGGACGGCCACAGATCCTGCAGCGGTTGTACTCTCTGGAAGAGAATTTAGCCGGACGCTGCTGTTTAATCTTCATTGAAGTCTTAGCCATGAAAGTTTCCTCCTAACTATTTTGCAAACGGCATATTGAATAATGTCAAAAGTTCACGAGCTTCTTCGTCAGTCTTAGCGGTGGTAACGAAGATGATATCCATACCTCTTACCTTGTCAACTTTGTCGTACTCAATCTCAGGGAAGATCAGCTGCTCTTTGATACCGAGCGCATAGTTTCCTCTGCCATCAAATGCGTTAGGGTTAACACCTCTAAAGTCACGTACACGGGGCAGTGCCAGGTTTACCAGGCGGTCCAGGAATTCATACATTCTCTCGCCGCGCAGTGTTACCTTGCAGCCGATTGCCATGCCTTCACGGAGTTTGAAGTTAGCGATGGACTTCTTAGCCTTGGTGGTAATAGCCTTCTGTCCGGAGATGATTTCCAGATCTCTTACAGCTGAATCCAGGACCTTGGCATTTTCCTTTGCTTCGCCTACGCCCATGTTGATAACGATCTTATCCAGCTTCGGCACCTGCATAACGTTCTTATATCCAAATTTCTTCATCAGCGCGTCTACCATTTCGCTCTGATACTGTTCTTTTAATCTAGCCAACGTTTTTTTCCTCCTCTCCTGAATTAATCAATCACTTTGCCAGTTGTCTTTGCAACACGAACCTTCTTGCCGTCTTTTACATCAAAGCCGACTCTGGTTGCCTTGCCGTCAACTACCAGCATTACATTGGAGATATCAATGGGAGCTTCCTGATTTACGATGCCGCCCTGCGGATTACCGGGAGCCTGTTTTGTGTGCTTGGTAATCATATTGCAGCCCTGTACCAGGACTTTATTCTTCTTTGTGTCAACAGAGATCACTTTACCCTGCTTATCTTTATCTTTACCTGCGATTACAACTACTAAGTCGTCTTTTTTGATTTTATGCACAGTGGACACCCCCTTATAATACTTCTGGAGCTAAGGAGACAATCTTCATGAACTGTTTGTCTCTTAATTCTCTTGCTACAGGCCCAAAGATACGAGTTCCTCTTGGAGTCTTGTCATCCTTAATAATTACAGCTGCGTTCTCATCAAACTTGATATAAGAACCGTCTTTACGGCGAGCGCCCTTTTTGGAGCGTACCACAACAGCCTTTACAACATCGCCCTTCTTTACAACACCACCAGGTGTTGCATCTTTGACGGAAGCAACGATGATATCACCGATATTTGCATATCTTCTGGTTGAACCACCTAATACACGGATGCAGAGAAGTTCTTTTGCACCGGTATTGTCGGCAACTTTAAGTCTTGTTTCCTGCTGAACCATACCTGTTACTCCTTCCTCATCTCAATTATCTTGCTTTCTCGATAACTTCAACAAGTCTCCATCTCTTATCCTTGGACAGTGGTCTTGTTTCCATTACTTTTACTGTATCACCGATACCGCATTCATTCTTCTCGTCATGAGCTTTTAACTTAACGGTCTTCTTTACGATCTTACCGATCAGTGGGTGCTTAATGTGATCCTCGATTGCTACAACAATGGTTTTATCCATTTTATTGCTAACCACTTTACCGGTACGGGTTTTTCTCAAATTTCTTTCCACGGTAGATTCTATCTCCTTTCCCATTTTGTTCACCTTTGCATTTATCGTGAACAACCTTCACACCAGGTTTGACAATACCTTACCAGGCGCTTACAGTCAAGCATTAGCCTTCTCAGTGATAACAGTCTGGATCCTTGCGATGTTCTTGCGGACTTCCTTGATCCTGGAGGTGTTATCCAGCTGATTGGTTGCATTCTGGAATCTCAAATTGAACAGTTCCTTCTTCGCAGCTACTAACTCTTCATTCAGCTCGTTTGCTGACTTATTCATTAATTCTTCTACAAACTTATTAGTTTTCACTGTTATCACCGCCTTCTAAATCTGCTTTAGAAACAATCTTACACTTGCATGGCAGCTTGTGCATAGCAAGACGCAGAGCTTCTCTAGCTGTTTCCTCTGGTACACCAGCGATTTCAAATAATACACGGCCTGGCTTTACAACTGCTACCCAGTACTCCAGAGCGCCTTTACCGGAACCCATACGGGTTTCTGCTGGCTTTGCTGTTACAGGTTTATCCGGGAAAATCTTAATCCAGACCTTACCACCACGCTTAATGTAACGGGTCATGGCAACACGGGCTGCCTCGATCTGGTTTGACTTGATCCAACATGGTTCGGTAGAGACTAAACCGTACTCACCGTTAGAGATCGTATTGCCTCTTAATGCTTTGCCGGCCATAGAACCACGGAACTGTTTACGACGCTTAACTCTCTTAGGCATTAACATTATTTATCGCTCCCTTCCTTGTTTCCTTTAGTAGGAAGTACTTCGCCCTTGTAGATCCAAACCTTAACGCCAATCTTGCCGTAGGTTGTATCTGCTTCTGCGAAACCATAGTCAATATCTGCTCTTAATGTCTGAAGCGGGATAGTACCCTCGCTGTAGAACTCGGTACGTGCCATATCAGCACCGCCCAGGCGGCCTGCAACAGCAGTCTTGATACCCTTAACGCCAGCCTTCATGGTTCTGCCCATGGTGGACTTCATAGCACGGCGGAAGGAAACACGGTTCTCTAACTGTCCTGCGATAGACTCGGCAACCAGCTGAGCATCCCTGTCAGGACGCTTGATTTCCTTGATGTCTACGAACAGCTTCTTGTCAGTGAGCTTCTGAACTTCTTTCTTTAACTTCTCGATTTCAGAGCCGCCCTTACCGATCACCACACCTGGCTTAGCAGTATAGATGATAATCTTTACCCTGTCAGATGCACGCTCAATTTCGATCTTGGAAATACCGGCACTGAACAGTCTCTTCTTCAGGAACTTTCTAATATTGTAATCTTCAACCAGGCAGTCAGCAAAATCAGCTTCTGCATACCACTTGGAATCCCAGTCTTTAATAACACCGACTCTTAAGCCGTGTGGATTAACTTTCTGTCCCATATTTGCCTCCTATCTCTCATTCAGAACAACAGTGATGTGGCTCATTCTCTTCTCGATCCTGTAAGCACGTCCCTGGGCTCTCGGTCTAACTCTCTTCATGGTTGGTCCCTGGTTTGCGTAGCACTCTTCTACGTAAAGCTTTGCGGGATCCATTCCGTTATTGTTCTCAGCATTTGCTGCTGCTGATTCCAGTAACTTCTTAACTAAGCTGGAAGCATATCTGGGATTGTAAGTTACAATACCAAGTGCGGTCTGTAAATCTTTGCCTCTGATGGCATCTAATACGAAACAAGCCTTCTGGACAGACACTCTGGCGTAAGACAGTGTTGCGCTGGGTCTTGTGTCCTTATTGGCATTTCTCTCTCTCTTGACTTGGGATCTATGTCCTTTTGCCATTGGTAAAACCTCCTTTCAATTTACCCGTGAATTACTTTCTCATGCCGGATTTTTTCTCGTCTTTTCCGTGACCTCTATAGGTCCTGGTTGCTACGAATTCGCCCAGTTTATGTCCTACCATATCTTCGGTAACATATACCGGAACGTGTTTCCTACCGTCATGAACTGCAATTGTATGACCAACCATCTGTGGGAAGATTGTAGAACGGCGGGACCAGGTCTTAATTACCTGCTTCTGTCCTGCTGCATTCATAGCGTCTACTTTCTTTAACAGATGCGCATCTGCAAATGGTCCTTTTTTCAGTGAACGAGCCATGTGTTCTTAACCTCCTTTAACTATTTGATGGTTCTGCCATCACGTCTTCTTACGATCAACTTGTTAGACTGCTTGTTTTTCTTTCTGGTCTTCAGACCCAGAGCAGGCTTGCCCCATGGTGTACAAGGACCAGGACGGCCGATACCGCACTTTCCTTCACCACCACCGTGTGGATGGTCATTGGGGTTCATTACGGAACCGCGGACTGTAGGTCTGAAACCCATGTTGCGCTTCCTACCAGCTTTACCAATGTTGATCAGGGAGTGTTCACCATTGCCAACAACACCGATGGTTGCACGGCAGATGATCGGAACCATTCTCATTTCACCTGAGGGTAAACGTAAGGTGGCATACTTGCCTTCCTTAGCCATAAGCTGCGCTCCGTTACCTGCGGAACGAACCAGCTGGCCGCCCTTACCTGGATATAATTCAATATTGTGCACCTGTGTACCAACCGGGATGTGATACAGCGGCATACAGTTGCCAAGCTTTGCCTCTGCCGTATCGCCGCTCATAACCTTCATTCCATCAGTTAAGCCCTGTGGAGCCAGGATATAAGACTTGGTACCGTCTGCATAGCAGATCAGCGCGATATTGGCGGTTCTGTTGGGATCGTACTCGATACCGATAACGGTTGCCGGGATACCATCCTTGCTGTTTCTCTTAAAATCAATAATTCTGTATTTTCTTCTGCTGCCGCCGCCTCTGTGACGAACAGTGATCTTACCCTGATTGTTACGACCAGCGTTCTTGTTCAGGGATACTACCAGAGATTTCTCTGGGGTGTCCTTGGTGATTTCCTTGAAATCAGAACCGGTCATATGTCTTCTGGAAGGTGTATAAGCATTATACTTCTTAATTCCCATGACATTTTACTCCTTTTCGTTTTCTTTTCACGGCATACGTTTCTGGGTTCGGGATATCTGGGATGTCCCGGCTGCCGTATAAGTTCTCCGGCCGGACGGATCCGGCGGGTGGGTCAGATTACAGCCCCTGGAAGATCTCGATCTCCTTGCTGTCCTCTGTCAGCTTAACAATTGCTTTCTTGGAAGCAGCTGTCCTGCCGAAAGTGGTTCCTCTTCTCTTAACCTTACCGTCACAGTTCATAGTGTTTACGGAAGCAACCTTGGTGCCCGGGAACATCTTCTCAACTGCTTCTTTGATCATAGCCTTATTTGCATCAACGTGTACCATGAAAGTATACTTTCTATCTGACATGGCGTTCATGCTCTTCTCAGTGATAACTGGTTTTAAAATGACGTCATAATACTTAATGTCTGCCATTATGCGTACACCTCCTCGATGGATGCGACAGCAGCCTTGGTAGCTACTACTGTGTTGTACTTCAGAATGTCGTATACATTGATGGAGTTAACCTGTGCAGTCTTAACGTCTGCAATGTTCCTTGCGGATAATACTGCATTCTGATCATTGTCAGCCAGAACTACCAGCGCCTTGGATACCTTCAGGTTATCCATTACGTTCTGGAACTTCTTGGTCTTAATCTCATCTAACTTCAGCTCATCCAGTACGATGAACTTGTTGTCCTGAACACGGCTTGTAAGAGCGGACTTAAGAGCAGCTCTCTTCTCCTTCTTGTTCAGTCTGATCGTGTAATCCCTTGGTGTTGGAGCGAATACTACGCCGCCGCCCTTCCACTGAGGAGATCTGGTTGAACCCTGTCTTGCATGACCGGTTCCTTTCTGTCTCCACGGTTTTCTACCGCCGCCGGAAACCTCAGAACGTGTCTTTGCTTTCTGTGTTCCCTGACGCTTATTAGCAAGCTGTGCAACAACTGCAAGATGTACCAGGTGCTCGTTAACTTCTACGCCGAACACGGCATCGTTCAGTTCTAATGTGCCAACTTCTTTACCTTCCATATTGTAAACAGATACGTTTGCCATCTGTGTGTTCCTCCTTTCCTATAAAAGCTTACCTTTCAACCTTAACGGTTTCTCTGATTGTAACCAGGCTCTTCTTAGGTCCTGGTACTGCGCCCTTAACCAGAATCAGGTTATTGTCGGTATCAACCTTAACAACCTCCAGGTTCTGAACGGTGATCTGCTTGTTGCCCATGTGACCTGGCATACCTTTGCCCTTGAATACGCGGCCTGGTGTAGTAGCGGAACCGTTGGAACCCTGATGACGATGGAACTTGGAACCATGAGCCATGGGTCCTCTGTGCTGTCCATATCTCTTGATGGCGCCCTGGAAGCCTTTACCCTTGGAAATAGCGGTAGCATCAATCTTATCGCCAGCAGCGAAGATGTCTGCCTTGATCTCATCTTTTACAGAATACTCTTCTGCATTCTCAAATTTGAATTCCCTTACATATCTCTTATAGGAAACTCCGGCCTTATCAAAGTGGCCTTTCTGCGGCTTGTTAACCAGTTTTTCTCTCTTGTCAACGAAACCAACCTGTACTGCTTTGTAACCATCGTTCTCAGCAGTCTTAACCTGTGTTACCACACAAGGTCCTGCCTGAAGCACGGTTACCGGAACTAAAGCACCATTCTCATTGAAGATCTGGGTCATTCCGACTTTTGTTGCTAAAATCGC
Source organism: Clostridium sp. FS41 (assembly GCF_000954015.1). Classification (NCBI taxonomy): domain Bacteria; kingdom Bacillati; phylum Bacillota; class Clostridia; order Eubacteriales; family Clostridiaceae; genus Clostridium; species Clostridium sp. FS41. The sequence continues at coordinate 13,238 of NZ_JYHN01000073.1, read as the reverse complement.
TTTCTTCATTGTCTTACCTCCTGTTTCATGATCTACAGCGGAATGCTTTCGCATTCATCCTAGAACAGTCTAACTATACGTGGAACACTATGAACCTGCCCGTAAGCCTTCCCTTGCTGACGCCCGGGGGACGGGTGCGGTATGTTGATTCCTCAACAGGAAATGCAGTGTTGCTTCTATAATTTAAACCCTTCAGGATATAAACATTTTCCCTTGAAAACAAATATTATTTTGTTTTCATCTTGATGTCGATGTACACACCAGCCGGCATTTCCAGTCTGGACAGTGCATCAACTGTCTTCTGGCTTGGAGCAGTGATGTCGATCAGTCTCTTGTGAGTTCTCTGCTCGAACTGCTCTCTGGAATCTTTGTACTTATGAACAGCACGCAGAATGGTTACTACCTCTTTCTTGGTTGGTAACGGTACCGGTCCGCTCACCTGTGATCCTGTCTTCTTTACAGTCTCGATGATTTTGCCGGCGGACTGATCTACTAACTGATGATCATAAGCCTTTAAAGTGATTCTCATTACTTGACTTGCCATAAAAAAAGTCGCCTCCTTTTCGCACTTCTAAACCAAGTACGACAAGCGGTGACTGTACACGTTTCCGTGTGTGTCCCAACGGAACTCCACACTGATTCTGCCATTTATCCTGCAGTTTCTTTAATTGGTACAGTGACTTGTCGCCAGTTTCCTAACTTGACATTCGCTCCACGGAAAACCCGCCTCACTTTGTGGGCGGCAACCTCTCGCTTCAACGCTATCATGCCACAGCCTTGTTATGATAGCATACATCTCCATTAAATGCAAGTACTTTTTTATTTTTTTCTGCATAGTTATCTGCATTGCTATTTATGATACTGATTCAATGACCAACGGGCCAAAAAGAAAAGACCTCTGTTATACCAGAAGTCTTTCCCAATGATCCATGTTTTAATCCTCAGTGCAATAGGGTTCCATGGGTTCTGTTACATAGGAATCAATATCCGTATCTTCATCCGCTGATGTCAGCTGCCCGCTGGCATTGGTAACAAACTTTACCCCGTCACTGTTCTTTACCTTTGTGCTCTTCATAACTTTGCCGGAGGAATTGACCACATAGTTCTTATTATCCACCCGGTAGCACACGTACTTCTGGCCGTCCGTGGCCTTCTGGAGCTTTCCTTTATAATATAGGTAGTTATCCTTCACGCCATTGTACCCGCGGCCGTTATCCGCAAAGTAAAAATCCGACTTATTGCCATCGTCCTCCGTGACCTTTATCTTACCCTTCTGCACGCAGCTCTTGTTCTTGTCACCGAAATAGAAGGTGGTCCAGTCATCATCCCCGGAACCCGTATAAACCTTTTTAAGTCCGTAAACCGGGTTGCCCAGGTGGTTAAACAGATAGGATTTACCGTTCAGTTTCACGATATCATTGGTGGTCAGCCGCTCTGTATCGGCAGCCCTTGGCTTGCCGCTGTTTGTAAAATAAAACCACTCCACATCACCGTCATAGCCTTCCAGGTCATCCGGGGGTTCTATGGAGTACCAGCCGATCCTGGCCTTTCCGTCAGCGCCGAAATACATGTAATCCTCAATGGAATCATTGGAGGAGGAACGCACATTCTTCCAGCCTGTCTGCATGGCTCCAGTCTCATCAAAGCAATAATATGTACCGTCTATCTTACGCGCCGTGTAATCTCCGTCCGAACTGTCCGGTGCGAATTTCTTGCCGCTGGAGGAAAAATAGTACCAATACCTTCCATCATCATCCGTTACACTGTCGATCCCGGGTGTGACGCGGTCCCTGTTGTCATCATCCTCATCCGGGGGTTCCAGCTTCTGCCATCCTGTCCGCATAACGCCGTCCGTTCCCGTGTAGTACATATCATCCAGGATCCAGCCCAGCTCCATACGTCCGTCCCCGTCAAAATGATACCACTTGTTATCGATCTTTTTCCAGGCATCGGACATCATCTTCCCGCTGCTTCCAAAATAGTACCACTCGTACTCACCGTCATCATTGGTCAGTTTCAACCACTTGTCAGTGAGTATGATACCATTGCTGTCAACATAATAATCGGAATCAACCCAGGCGCTAGTGGCCATATTGCCTTCACCGTCCAGATAACGCCACTGGTTGTCCGCCCCCTTTTTCCATGCATTATATACGCGGTTTCCATTGGAATCATAGTAAACCCAGCTGCTCCCGGACTGGGCCCAACCTTCCGCCGCCATGGCAGAAATCGTAGCCGTACCCAAAGACAGCACCGCTGCCAGCACCCACACTGCCACTGTATGTTTCTTCATATGCTCAGCTCCTCTTCCCATCTGCACTCGCCCATGCTGAAGCCATTCACGTAGTATGAGACTCCTGCAATCCTAACCTATATTGTATCAAGGCTCCCGTAATTATTCAACCTTATTTATCTTTCAATTTGTTTACGATAGACTGTATTTTTTCTTTTTTATCATAAACTTGACGTTTACACACAATTTAGACTATACTCTGTATTATAATACTTCATCCAGGCAGTAACCCTGCGGCCGGGATGATGCAATCTGCTACTTATCACATCAGATATTGAGGAAATGAGGTTTTTATAATTATGTGGCTTGCCGACAAATGGAATGATTACGAAGTCATAGACTGCTCCAATGGTGAAAAGCTGGAGCGCTGGGGCAATTACCTGCTGGTCCGTCCTGATCCGCAGGTCATCTGGGATACAGTTAAGACCCACAAGGGCTGGAAGCACATGAACGGCCATTATCACCGCAGCAGCAAAGGCGGCGGTGAGTGGGAATTCTTCGACCTGCCGGAGCAGTGGTCCATTGGATATAATGGCCTTACATTTAATCTGAAGCCCTTCAGCTTTAAGCATACAGGGCTGTTTCCGGAACAGGCAGCCAACTGGGACTGGTTTGGGGATAAGATCAAACAGGCGGGAAGGCCCATAAAAGTGCTGAACCTGTTTGCCTACACTGGAGGCGCCACACTGGCAGCCGCAAAAGCAGGAGCCAGCGTTACCCATGTGGATGCATCCAAAGGCATGGTGGCATGGGCCAAGGAAAATGCCGCCTCCTCCGGCCTGGCGGACGCCCCTGTGCGCTGGATCGTGGATGACTGCGTAAAATTTGTGGAACGGGAGATCCGCAGAGGCAACCACTATGACGCGGTCATAATGGATCCTCCCTCTTACGGGCGCGGCCCCAAGGGTGAGATCTGGAAAATTGAGGATGCCATCCATCCTCTGGTAAAGCTGTGCGTGCAGCTTCTTTCAGACAAGCCCCTGTTCTTTTTGATCAACTCATACACCACGGGCCTGGCCCCCTCCGTGCTGAGCTACATGCTGGGAGTGGAAGTGATTCCCCGCTTTGGCGGTACGGTCAATGCCCAGGAGGTGGGCCTTCCCGTAACCCAGTCAGGACTGGTGCTCCCATGCGGGGCTTCCGGGCGCTGGGAGGCGTAGGTTTCCGATTGCTTCATTGTACCTAAAAGCGCGGGCGCGCCGGAACGTGAAATGCCTGATACCCATCCTTCGATGGGCTCAGGCATTTTTTATTTTTATCAATCTGTTACTGGTCTAATCTTCCAGCAGGCGGGCCACATCCAGTTTTCCCCACCCCTGCTGGTTATGGGGCAGGCCCAGGTTCACGGCCCGTTCACGGATGCGCAGCTTCACATCCTTGTTGCTCATTTCCGGGTACTTTTCCAGTAAAAGTGCAATGGCGCCGGATACCAGAGGTGTTGACATGCTGGTTCCTGACTTTGAGAAATACCGGCCGGGCTCATTGCAGCAGCTGACGATCCCCGACCCGGGAGCCACAATATCCGGCTTGCAGATACATGCCAAAGTGGGACCGCGGCCGGAATAATCCACCATCCGGCTTCCCATCACTTCCACTTCCTTATGGTCATCGGAGCATCCCACTGTGATAACCTTGCGGCTGATCCCCGGTGTGGTAATGGTCATACGGCCCGGACCATGGTTGCCGGCTGCCACTACCACAACCAGCCCATCATCCCAGGCCGCATTGACTCCCCTCACCAATATGGAGTTCTCCGTCATATCACGTCTGGAAAGGGAGCCCACTGAAATGTTCACAATGCGGATGCCGTACTCCTGCATGTGCTCCCTGATCCATTTTAATCCTGCCAGTACATCCGAGGCATATCCATTTCCCTTGTGATCCAGTACCTTTACAGATATCAGACTGCATCCAGGCGCCACCCCTCTGTACTTTCCTTCCGAGGAAGCGCCGCTCCCTCCTATCATAGCTGATATATGAGTCCCGTGCCCGTTGTCGTCATAGGGCTGCGGCCTCTGGTTTACATAATCAGCAAAGACTGTTACTCTATCCTTAAAATCCTCATGGAGATAAACGCCGGTGTCCAGGACTGCAACACCAACCCCTTTCCCCGTGATTCCCATGGAATATACGATGTCACAATTTATGTCTTCTCTTGCCTGATTCACATCACGATATTCTCCTTTTTTTATTAGGATATTCCGGGAAAATGAATTGCGTTCCACTGCGCCGCCCGCAGTCCCGGGAAAATACCGTTGTGAAAAGGAAAATTAATTTTATAGATCCATGGGTGTTTAAAAGACTGCCTCCACAACCTCCTGCCGGTCCACATCAATGACACCATATGAGTTGATCCTCAGTTTAGGTATCACCGGCAGGCTTACAAAGGCAAGTGTCATAAAGGCATCAATGTCTTCGCTGATCCCCAGCTTCCTTGTCTGTTCCTTCAGTTTCTCAAGCTGAGATTCCACCTCATACACGGAAGCCTGGGTCATGATGCCGCCGATGGGAAGGGCCAGCTCCCCTGTCACCTGTCCGTCCACCGCCACGGCAAGGCCGCCTTTATTCTTTCTCACGGCATTGGCTGCCAGAACCATATCCCTGTCATTGGTACCTATGACAATAAGATTGTGGGAATCATGGGCCACGCTGGTGGCCACTGCACCTTTCTTCAGTCCATATCCTCCAATAAAGCCAATGCCGGTATGACCTGTATGTAAATGGCGCTCAAAGACAGCTGCCTTTACAATGTCTTCATTCAGATCCACTCCCTGTGCCCTGTGCCCCTGCGCCGCGGCAGTATCGTCATCCGGCCATGGCAGGATCCTCTCTTGTGTGAGCAGCTCATGGGGTTTAAACTGGATCACACGCTGCATGGTTCCCTTCTTTTCCAGCTCCAGGTCCTTTAATGTAATTTCATCCAGATGGAAGGAATCAAATACCCTTGGGAATGCAGATGCCAGTTCCCGGCTTTTGTCCTCCTTTTCCTGAATGCATACGCCCTTTTCCGCTGCCAGTTTCCCGTCTTTATACACGGCCAGCACACGGAAATCTTTTAAATCCTCCAGCACTGCCAGGTCTGCCCGCAGTCCGGGCATGACGGCCCCTCTGTCCTTTAAGCCAAAGTACCTGGCGCTGTGGAGCGTCCCCATCTTAATGGCCTTTATGGGATCCGCCCCCAGTGAAACAGCCTTGCGTATGATATAGTCAATATGCCCCATGGAGATCAGATCACCGGGGTGTTTGTCGTCCGTGACCAGCATGCAGCGCTCATAATAAGGGGCGGCAAACAATGGCATCAGCGCCTCCAGGTTCCTGGCCGCGGTCCCCTCCCTTATCATGATGTACTGGCCTCTGCCAAGCTTTTTCAGCGCCTCATCAATATCTGAACACTCATGGTCCGAGAGCACCCCGGCGCACACATAAGCATTCAGCCCATTTCCCTCCAAAAACGGAGCATGGCCGTCTATCACCATTCCCCTGCTGCCGGCATCACTGAGTTTCCCCATCAAGTCATCCATTCCGGCAACCACTCCCAGGGAGTTCATCACCTCCGCAAGGCCCAGCACACGCGGGTTGTCGTAGTAAGGCTTTAGATCCTCCGGTCCCAGAACAGCCCCCGACTCATCCAAAGCCGTGGCCGGAACACAGGAGGGCATCATGATAAACACATCCAGATCCAGGTCTTTGGTGGTCTCCAGCATATAGTCGATCCCCTGGCAGCCGGCCACATTGCCGATCTCATGGGGATCCGCTATGACAGCCGTGGTGCCGTGAGGCAGGACCGCCTTCTCAAATTCAGGAGGTGACACCATGGCGCTTTCAATATGTATATGACCGTCAATAAAGCCGGGGCAGATGTACCGGCCCGACAGGTCCACATTGTGCTCCCCCTCATAATCCCCTATGCCAGCTATGTATCCGTCCTCAATGGCGATATCAGCCACCTCGGTCTTTTCCGTAAAAACATTCACAACCGTCCCGCCTTTTAATACCAGGGATGCCTTGCGCCTGCCTGATGCCACATCCATCATTTTCCTTAAATCCCCATATAGGTCCACAAAAAACTACCTCCTTTTATTCATCCGTGTACCCTCCGAGTCTCCGGCACCCAGATTTGCGAGTTGATTCTTGTCAGCCGCAAAGCCGGGTTCCGGGGAGACTTTGAGAGTACATCCGCCCCAATGTAGTTGATATCATAATACTATAATATGATGGAAAGTACAATATTCTGCAATTTTTTTACATTATTAGGAATGAAACACTTGTATTTCCAATTTATCGTGCTATAATATTCTCATGGAAGTATAGCTCAGCTGGGATGAGCGTTCGCCTCACACGCGAAAGGTCATGGGTTCGAGCCCCATTACTTCCACTGATAAAAAACCCACGTAATTGCGAAAAACAACGTAATTACGTGGGTTTTTGATTGCATGAAAAAGCACATATATGCCGTATTTGGCATAGAAATTCCGCATATGTATCACACGGTATCACACGAAGTATCACACGAAAACGGCGGAACCGTTCATTCGGCTCCGCCCATTACATATAATCATACGGAGTTCTCCTCCGCGCTTCTGTCTTTCTTGGCATGGCAGCTTCTGCGTCCTCCAGGGTCTTATACAGCCTGCTCCCCGACAGCCTAATGCCCTTTCCCTGCCCGTATTTAACAATATAGTTTCCACCAGCGCAGGATCGGATCGTGCCCTCCACCACATGACGGTTGCTCTCCAGAAAATAACACGTGTCTCCAGTCTTAAACATTACCGCACTTCCTTATTATATCTTGCTCCACTCCATTGGTATGGTGTTCCATTGCCCATCATACCAGTGCAACATTGGTTTATCGTTCTGGCTTGCTAAGATCTGGTTTGCTAAAAAGTCCCCAGCCGGTCCGCAGATTAACAATTCTCCTGCACAGTTCTCTGCTGTCTCCCAGCCATCCGGGAGGGTGATCTCAACTTCATCACTTGTAACTGCCAAACCGGCAGCATTGGATGCTGTAAAAACAGTCTCTTTTTCATGGGCCAATACACCGTAGTTTGCAAATCCTTTAAATTTATTCATCTTTCCCCTCCATTCCAGATTGGCATACTATCTATGATAGCTTCCGAATCTCTACAGATCTTACCATTATCGTTTTCGTAAACTGGTACATCATCAATGATAATCCGTAATACATTTTGCTTTTTCCAGTATTTACCTATCTTCTTTTTTCCAACCGGTCGCCGGATCTCGTCACCGGTTGGAATGATGATAGTCTCATCCTCATAGTCAGTCATGTCCAGCCTGACTTCATCAAATACTGCATCTGGATTATATGCAGTCTGACTGTACCCAGCAGGGCAACCCTTCTTATATTCCGAATTTGCAAAATCTAAAATCATATTTGCCAGATCCATGGTAAATTCTGGACCGTGCGAATCCCTCACGTTAAATCCCCAGCATGTCCCATCCTCTGCGCATACTGTAGCGTGGTATGCTCCCTTATTGCCCAAAATATTTGTATTGCTCATCCCTTGTACCCCTCAATCTATTTTGACTTTTTAACAAGTTCTGTGATATACTATTAATTGAATCGGGGGAGCGGTGGCAAGCCCGCCCTCCCTTGGTTCTTGTCCTGTCCCTTATGGGACTTTTTTAATCTTCTATATCTTTCTGTGTGTCATCAATGAGGTCATCTAAAAGCTTTTCCGCTTTATCATATTGTTTGTTCTTAAGTGCTTCCCTTACATCTTTTAGGTCTCTTATCAGTCTCCTTAAATAACTTTTAAATACTGGCATTTGGTCATCCATTTCCTTTCCTCCTTGTATTCGCTAAGGACCCTGCCTTCCTTAACTATCTTAATTATAAACCATTTTTGGTTTATTGTCAATGCTTTTTAAACTTTTTTTGGTTTATTATTTCCCACATACTTTATGATGTTTCCAGGCTGCATATCAAGTAATTCGCATATCCTATCCAATGTCTTGATCCCAACCATTTCTCCTTTTCGTATCTTCTGCATTGATGACTGACCAATCAAGTTCTCTCGCAGGATACGTGTTGTGTTATAGCCAGCTTCATCCAGACTCTCTATCACATTTATTTTATAAACAAACATACAGCACCTCCTATAAATAGAGTATATCTTCTTAGTTATATATTGTCAATAAAAATAAACCAAAAAAAGTTTAATTTTCTATTGACATTAAACCATATTTGGTTTATACTGTAATCAGAAGTTAAGAGAACGGCAAACAAGCAAAATAGAAAAGGAGGCATAACATGACAAAATCAAAAGCACAGAAGCGATTAGCCAGAGCCAAAGAGGATTTACAATATTTAAGAGAAGCTTATGTTGATGCATTGAGAAACGCAAATCTCAAAAGATTAGACACAGTTAGCGTAGGTGGTCATAATTATTTTGCAGAAAAGATTGCAGACTTAACCAATGAGATGGCAGAGATAAAGACCAGGATAGCAAAATTAGAGAGAATAGCTTTATAAGGGAGGATAATTAAAATGGAAGAAAATGAACGGACTAATCAAATGTGGCAGGAAATGTGGAAAGAATTTGATGAATTAACTGGTTGGCGTGACATTGATTTTGAAGCAAATATTATAAGGAGGAATCAAAATGACCAGAGAAATGATGAACAGAATTAAGGAAAGAAAACAGAGAGCAGCGGAACTTGTTCAGTATGCAAATCCTAAAAGCAGGAAACGTCCAACTATGGAACGCATAATAGAAATCATGGAGTGGCATATCCCATATTGCGGAGAAAAACCCGTTATTACAGATATTAGCGTTACAGAATATCACAAAAATAGCATAATCGAAATAGCATATTTTAAAGTAAACACAGCGGATGGCAGGACTTTTGAAATCACAGCTTATAAAAACTTAAAAGGAAGAACGCCAGAAGAGAAAGAAGCCGATAGAACTGCAACCTTTCCCAGCGGATTATTTACAATATTTTATAAAGAAATAATAAAATAAAACCACCCGTCCCCTGGCGGTTTCCAGGGGAGAAAGGATATCATGACAAGAAGAAATAAACGGAGATACATATGGGCATATATTGACGGCCAGAAATTGGTGGAGGTTATCCAGGCAGCATTGGATAACAACATGATGGTGGATGACATGAAAAGGATCCTGATTCAGGAAAATCCGGGTCATGAGATTACATTTAAGGTCAAATAGTATGAGCGGTTTGCCGCTTTCCCTCCCCCGCTTCCAGGCGGTCTTTCCCAACCGCCTTACCATCTTTATTAGTCTTTGAAAAACTCAGCGTAATCCACATTAAAGATCTCTTTTAGAAGCTTCAGGTCACTGGCTTTAATATTCCGCCTGCAACTTTCTATATTGGCAAGCGTGCTCCGGGACATGGTGCTTCCTTTGAGTTGCAGCTGTGCTACAACTTCCGCTTGCGTCATCCCTTTAGCCATTCTGATATTTTGTATGTTCCGGCCCAGCGGAATATCCTGCAAAATCATCATGATCCTACCCTCCTTGTTTTGCCACTCATTAGTAACATTATGGTATTGAGTATATCCAGAATATGTGTTAACATTGCCACTAGATAGAAACAATCGTATGCATGTAGAAGGGGGATATATGGATAAGATTACAAAGTTGCTATGGGCATCAGGAATCATAACAGACGAGCAGTTTTTAAATAGGCTTAAGCCATCTGAATATCAGAAATTGAAAAGGCTTTTATATCCTACAGACGAGGAGCTGCAGACACAAATAGAAAAGATACTACAACAGATTGACCTGGAAAACAACAGCGAGGAATAATCCCCGCTGTCTTTTTATTATTCCGCCAGCCCCGGCCACCGCAGCGCCCCGTCCTGATCGGGCGTCAACACCACCGGATCCATGGACAACTTGCCGTCCTGGTCCAGGTAATACCACTTTCCGCCGCTGGCCTGCAGCCCCTTTACCATAGCCCCATCAGCCCCCAAGTAATACCAATCACCCTTGTACTGATACCAGGTGTTGATCACCATGCGACCGGCGCCGTCAAACCAATACCACTTACCGTCTGTATCCAGATACCAGCTATTGCGGACACAATCTCCTGTGTTGCCCAGGTAAAAGCTTCGGGATCCATCTTCGTTCTGTCTCCATCCTGATAATTTAGGTTCCTCCGGCTCCATCACTGCATCATCCTGTATGTATCGCTTCACAGCCACCAGACCCTTCCTCCAGCCCCCAGATGCCCAGGAGTTATACCGGCTCTTGCAGTAGGCCGCCAGGTCTTTGTAGGACGGTCTGCCTGATCCATGTCCGCAGATGATACCATCTCCACAGTACATCTCCACGTGGCCGATCCGCTTTGGCCTGCTGGCATCCGTACCGGCAAACAGCAGCATGTCCCCTGGTCGTAACCGGGACGTGTCAGGGATGCCCTGGGCTATGTCTGCATCCACTGTGGTCAGTTTGGTAGAGTTGTACATGCCTGCGGTGTTTGTGATCCCGAAGCCTTGCCCTGCCTGCTGATAAGCGTAGCAGATGGAGCTGCTGCAATCACTGTAATAGTTGCCGTCCTTGTATGCCTTATAGCAGTAATCCCGTAAGGACTGGCTGTATATGTTGCGGCCTATGATCTCTGCATACTTGTCGATCACGGCCTGTCTCCTTAATAATGCTGTCATGTCGTACCTCCTCTAATTTCATTTATCTGTGCCATGATATCCGCGATCACCGCCTTAGTATCCTGCACATACTCCACCGCCACGTCTGGTTCCGGCCCTCCGGCAGTGATGGTGATGTGGGTGGTGCCGGTAAAGGTGGTAAGGGCGTTTAGGGCGGATTGGGTTGCGGCTGGGAGGTCTGTCTCCACTGGGGTATCCAGATAGGTAACTATCTTAAGTGGATGAGATGCAAGATGGGCTTTCCAAGCAGCAAGGCCCTTGTCATCAGCTTCCGCATTATAAAAGCTATTGTTCATAACATACAGATCTACACTTCCGTATGTTGGGCTTGATCCCAGCCAGATCTGATTTATTACCCCTTCTGTTTCCCCAGGCGTAACCGTACCCTGGTTGCATAGTCCGGGCCTTGCACGCATCTTCTCAGGCAGTCCGCCTAATGCGTAGAAGCCGGAAGTGGTCGGTCTGGACCATGATCGTACTCGCCAATCTTCGCTCCCATCAAATGTCAGCTCCACGCACCGGTCAATGCGTTTAGTCATAGTGATCCTGTCCCTGTACTCCCCGATACCATGTAGTGGGGCTGTTAGTTGGATAGTTGCGGTTTTGGATTGATTATCATCTCCCAACACCGTCACTGCCGTAACATCTGTACCCACAATCTCTTGCGGATAATCTGGGCTGGGGGAGGGTTGACCTCCGGTGTAAGGTTCCCAAGTCCCATCACCATCCTGATATAACATAGGGTAATATGTCCCCGGAGTAATAGTCCGAGAAGAAGGGCCATACAACATATACTGCAAATACACGCCTTCCGTGTTTAGCATATCCTCTGTTATTGTTTTTGTCTGATTTTCAGATAGCTCAAGCAAAGTTGCTGAAGAGCTATTGATTAATTTTATAGACAATTTCGGTACGGTGGCTTCGGACTTGAGCATAATGTTTCCAGGCTTTAACATACTTATGTCAGTTATCTTTACGGTCTCATAAAAACTGGACGTTAAATCCCCGGAACCAGAAATCCTATATCCTCCATCAGCTGTACCCACGACTGTTGCCCCGCCTGCTGTTAATACCGGTATCTTACTGGCATCAAACAACTGTGCCCCGGTCGTGGTAAACTGATCACTCTTGCCCGCAACCCCCAGGTCAGGTATCGGCGTCCCCCACGCATCCCCCACTGTAACCCGCCCAGTACCGGATGCAGAGCCGATCAGGACATTGGCATACTTAAGATCAGTCTCGCGCTTATTGTAGCCCACAAATGTCTCTTTTTGGCTCTCCACGTAGTCCTTATTCTCTGCCAGGGCCTTTGCGGATGCATCCGCAGACTGTGCTGCTGCCGTGGCTGATCCAGCAGCCGCAGTCTTGCTGGCCTGGGCATCATTGGCGTATCCCTGGGCAGTGGATACCTTACCCTCCATCTGCGCCACGAATTGCTCATACCAGGACGGGTCCGGTTCCGGGATCCCCCCGCCTATCTCCAGGCCGTCATGGATGGTGTATGTTGCCGGCAGGGTTTTCCAGACGGTCCGATCTCCCACGCTGTTGGTGCCGGTTGCATAGATCATCATCTGTATTGCTTCCGGCTGCTGCGTTGCCTGTCCCGGTATCATCCAGCACATCCTGACGTAATTGTCCGACCATGATACATTACAGGGTACGCCGTCACTGCCACCATAGACGGTCTGATAGTGGATGTACAGGTTCTGCTTGGTCAGATCCATTGCATCATCATATCTGGGCAGCTGGAAGCCCACAAACTGGGCGTTCTGCTCACCCCGGACTGATACCTGGTCATTAAAATCTGCAATGCGCTTGTTGGTGACCGGGACATACTCCGGCTCCGCGTACATGGTGTAGGATGGATAGTTATTATCTTTGGTCCATGTCTCATCCCCAGCTGCATAAGCCTGTCTTGTAAGGATCTCGTCTACTGTTGCCATGCCTGTCCACTCCCTTTCTCCTGCCTGATGGTGATCAAGTTGGTTGTTATCCGCTGCCCATTCTCGCGCTGTCCCACCACTCCGATTTTAAACTCATCACAAGGTGTTATCTCGTCTGGCACAATGCAGGATCCATCCCTGATCAGCGTGGCTACTTCACGGTCCTGCAAGCGGGGATAAAAAGCTGCCACCCGGACCGTGTCGTCCCAGTCTGGCCCAAACTCAAACGCCACCTGGAGATACCCGGATGTCCCCGCGATAATGTTGCTAAAATCACAGCCAGGAGCCCTTGTTAACTCCTGGCCGGATACTCTAAATCTTAGTGTCCTCATAGCATTGCCTTTCTGCC
>NZ_JYHN01000072.1:0-54223 GCF_000954015.1 Clostridium sp. FS41 | reverse complement strand
CAGAAATATAGAATTTACTCTTGCATTCTGGAATTTATAATTACATTTAAGTGCTGGAAGAAGTTCCAGGAATTTTACAATATTTTATCGAACAAGTGTTTGCAAATGGAACGCAAATGTGATATACTTACGCAAGATATTGTAACTGGATATTGTAACATTGATACGATTCACACCCGGGCGCCAAAAGGACAGGTGCCTGGCGTTCTATGCAAGAGACAAGGAGCATTTTTAGATGGCAAAGCAGTACATTAAAATCCGCGGGGCCAATGAACATAATCTGAAGAATATATCCGTGGATATACCGAGGAACGAGCTGGTGGTACTTACAGGACTGTCCGGGTCCGGCAAATCTTCACTGGCTTTTGATACTATTTATGCAGAAGGGCAGAGGCGCTATATGGAGTCTCTGTCTTCTTACGCACGCCAGTTTTTGGGGCAGATGGAGAAGCCGGATGTGGAAAGCATTGAAGGGCTGTCACCGGCTATTTCCATAGATCAGAAGTCGACCAACCGGAACCCGCGTTCCACTGTGGGGACGGTGACGGAGATCTATGATTATATGAGGCTTCTCTATGCCAGGGTGGGCATTCCCCATTGTCCCAAGTGCGGCAAAGAGATCCACAAACAATCCATTGACCAGATGGTGGACCATATCATGGCCATGCCTGAGCGGACTAAGATCCAGCTTCTGGCACCTGTGGTGCGGGGCAGGAAGGGAGAGCATGCAAAGGTGCTGGACCAGGCGCGCAAGAGCGGCTATGTGCGTGTGCGCATTGACGGGAATCTTTATGAGCTTTCCGAGGATATTAAGCTGGACAAGAATATAAAGCATAATATTGAGATCGTGGTGGACCGTCTGATCGTAAAGGAAGGGATCGAGAAGCGCCTTACGGATTCTATTGAGACGGTGATGGCGCTGAGCGGCGGCCTTATGACCGTGGATGTGACGGAGGGGGAGCCGGTGAATTTCAGCCAGAGCTTTTCCTGCCCGGACTGCGGCATCAGCATCGATGAGGTGGAGCCCAGAAGCTTTTCCTTTAACAACCCCTTCGGCGCATGTCCCGAGTGTTTCGGACTTGGGTATAAGATGGAGTTTGATGAGGACCTGATGATTCCGGACAAATCCATATCCATTGACGATGGCGCCATTGTGGTGTTGGGCTGGCAGTCCTGCACGGACAAGGGAAGCTTTACCAGGGCCATACTGGACGCTCTGGCCAAGGAGTATAAATTCAGCCTTTCCACTCCTTTTCAGGATTACCCCAAGGAAATACAGGATGTGATCCTGTACGGTACGGGAGGCAAGGAAGTCAAGGTACGCTATAAGAGCCAAAGGGGCGAGGGCGTATATGATGTGGCCTTTGAGGGATTGATTGAGAATGTGAACAGGCGCTATAAGGAGACATTTTCCGAGGCCTCCAAGGCGGAATATGAGTCCTATATGCGGATCACGCCATGTCCTGTGTGTAAAGGGCAGAGGCTTAAAAAGGAGTCTCTGGCAGTTACGGTGGGGGATATGAATATCTATCAGGCAACCAATATGTCCATTGTAAAATTCAAGGACTTTATGGACGGCCTGAAGCTGACTTCCATGCAGCAGACCATTGGCGCGTCCATCTTAAAGGAAATCAGGGCAAGGATCTGCTTCCTCATTGACGTGGGATTGGATTATTTGTCCCTTTCACGGGCCACAGGCACCCTGTCAGGCGGGGAGGCGCAGAGGATCCGTCTGGCAACACAGATCGGCTCCGGTCTGGTGGGGGTTGCATATATCCTGGATGAGCCAAGTATTGGACTTCACCAGCGGGACAATGACAAGCTGTTAAAGACCCTGATCCATCTGCGTGACCTGGGGAACAGCGTGCTGGTGGTGGAACATGATGAGGATACCATGCTGGCAGCGGACTGTATCGTGGATATCGGACCAGGTGCAGGCGAACACGGCGGACAGGTGATCGCCATGGGAACCGCCAAACAGATCATGGCCAATAAGGATTCCATCACAGGCGCATATCTCAGTGGAAGGATGGCCATTCCCGTGCCGTCTGAGCGCAGGAAACCAAGCGGATGGATCACGGTTCGGGGCGCTGCTGAGAACAACCTGAAGAACCTGAACGTGGACTTTCCGCTGGGTGTCATGACTTGCGTCACAGGAGTGTCCGGCTCCGGCAAGAGTTCCCTTGTCAATGAAATACTTTACAAAGCCCTGGCCAAAAAATTGAACCGTGCCAGGACCATTCCCGGTAAGCATAAGGGAATTGACGGGACAGAGCAGCTGGATAAGATCATTGCCATTGACCAGTCGCCGATCGGGCGTACTCCACGGTCGAACCCGGCCACGTATACAGGCGTGTTTGACCTGATCCGTGATCTGTTTGCCTCTACCGTGGATGCAAAGGCCAAGGGCTATACAAAAGGCCGCTTTAGTTTTAATGTGAAGGGCGGACGGTGTGAATCATGCAGCGGTGACGGCATTATCAAGATAGAGATGCATTTCCTTCCCGATGTCTATGTTCCCTGTGAAGTCTGCGGCGGAAAGCGGTACAACCGCGAGACCCTGGATGTAAAGTATAAGGGAAAGAGTATATACGATGTCCTGGATATGACAGTGGAGGACGCGCTGAAGTTCTTTGAAAATGTGCCCTCAGTCACCAGGAAGATACAGACCCTGTACGATGTGGGCCTGGGATATATCCGGCTGGGACAGCCGTCCACTGAGCTGTCGGGCGGTGAGGCACAGCGTATCAAGCTGGCTACCGAGCTGTCCAAGCGCGGGACGGGAAAAACCATCTATATTCTGGATGAGCCCACAACAGGGCTGCATTTTGCAGATGTGCACAAGCTGATCGACATTCTGCGCAGGCTGTCGGACGGAGGCAATACCGTTGTGGTGATCGAGCATAACCTGGATGTGATCAAGACTGCCGACTATATTATTGATATCGGACCGGAAGGCGGGGATAAGGGCGGAACGGTCATTGCCAGGGGAACGCCTGAGGAAGTGGCTGAGAACCCGGTTTCCTACACCGGCATGTACATTAAGAAATATCTTGAGGCGGGAAATAAAAAGGGAATAAAATAAATTAAAAAATTTGTCGAAATTGCTTGCTATTTGTAGTTAGGTGGCATATAATAGACATATACGAAAGATAAAGAAGAGATTGTACTATTTTGTACAATCTCTTTCAATTTATACGGAGATAAATATTTTCTGGTAAATTGGGTCATGGTATAGGGAGAGGACATTTCGGTTTAACCGTTTTGGCGGGGATATCCAGAAAAATATGGAGGAATAGATCTCATGGATAGAGAGATGATTATCGTTTTGGACTTCGGCGGTCAGTATAACCAGCTGATTGCACGCCGTGTCCGTGAGTGCAATGTGTACTGCGAAGTACATCCGTACAATATGAGCCTGGACAAGATAAAGGAGATGAATCCCAAGGGGATCATTTTCACAGGCGGCCCGGACGTGGTGTTTGAGGACGGTGCGCCGCGCTGTTCCAAGGAGATATTTGAACTGGGTATTCCGGTTCTGGGAATCTGTTATGGAGCGCAGCTTATGAGTTATCTGCTGGACGGCGTTGTGAAAAAGGCGGTTGTCAGCGAGTATGGACATACAGAGGTGGATGTGGACACGTCTTCCAAGCTGTTTGAGGGTGTTTCACCCAGGACCGTGTGCTGGATGAGCCATGGAGTATATATTGCAGAAGTACCTGCCGGGTTCAGGATCACTGCCCACACAGAGTCATGCCCGGTTGCAGGTATGGAGTGCGCGGGAAAGGATTTCTACGCGGTTCAGTTCCATCCTGAGGTGGTTCATACCAAAGAGGGGACAAAAATGCTGTCCAACTTTGTATACAATGTCTGCGGCTGCTCCGGAGACTGGAAGATGGATTCTTTTGTGGATACTACCATCAAAGCGCTGAGGGAGAAGATCGGTGACGGCAAGGTGCTGTGTGCCCTTTCCGGCGGTGTGGATTCTTCTGTTGCAGCGGTTATGCTGTCCAAGGCCATCGGCAAGCAGCTGACCTGTGTATTCGTGGACCATGGCCTGCTGCGCAAGAACGAAGGGGATGAGGTGGAAGCCGTATTCGGTCCCAAGGGCCAGTATGATCTTAACTTTATCCGTGTCAATGCCCAGGAGCGTTTCTACGCAAGGCTGAAGGGCGTGGAAGAACCTGAGGCAAAGAGAAAGATCATTGGCGAAGAATTCATCCGTGTATTTGAGGAGGAGGCCAGAAAGATCGGCGCAGTGGATTACCTGGTGCAGGGCACCATTTATCCGGATGTGATCGAATCCGGGCTGGGCAAATCCGCTGTGATCAAGTCCCACCACAATGTGGGCGGTCTTCCCGAGCATGTGGATTTTAAGGAACTGGTGGAGCCGCTGCGCCTGCTGTTTAAGGATGAGGTGCGAAAGGCCGGGCTTGAGCTGGGGATCCCGGAATATCTTGTATTCAGGCAGCCGTTTCCAGGTCCCGGACTTGGGGTCAGGATCATTGGCGAAGTAACGGCTGAAAAGGTAAAGATTGTTCAGGACGCGGACGCTATATACAGGGAGGAGATTGCAAAAGCCGGAGTGGATAAGAATCTGGGCCAGTATTTTGCGGCACTTACCAACATGCGGTCCGTTGGATGCATGGGAGATGAGAGAACCTACGACTATGCGGTTGCGCTGCGGGCTGTCCTGACCTCTGATTTTATGACTGCAGAGGCTGCGCAGATTCCCTGGGAGGTGCTGGGAAAGGTGACCAGCAGGATCGTGAATGAGGTGAAGGGCGTGAACCGGGTGATGTATGATTGTACGGGGAAGCCGCCGGCTACGATTGAGTTTGAGTAACGGACAGAACCCCGGGAATGCTGATAGAATGGGCATTTCCGGGGTTGTTTTATGCCGTTTGGCTCTAAAATGGCTCTAATTATTCTTGACACTAGAAAGTTTGCGAAGCGTACTTTCTAGTGTATGATGAATACTGGATTTGGGGTGGGTATCATGATATCTGCCTTATTTGTTTTATAGAGCAAGTCCACACTCGAATGCAAGTACCATATATTTTTCCGCATTATTTAGACCATATAAATTCAAATCTCTGATTTCCCATGTATCAGAACTTAGATTATCTGCACCATACAAGAATTGGATAAAGGGAATTTGTCGATATTTTGTAACTGCCAGCATGGAAGCACATTCCATTTCTGCGACAAGGCAGCCATCTTGTCTGCGTTCTTGAATAAGGGGGAGTGTTTCTCTGTAAATAGCGTCCGAAGTCCATGTTTTTTCTTTTACATACCGATAACCACAGCTTGATAAAACACTTTCTAATATTTGGACTGAATGTGGTTCTGCTTCAATTTCTGGCGAGGGTGCTATATAGTGATAGCTCGTGCCCTCATCACGGATAGCAGAAACGGGGATAATGATGTTATCTTTTACCTTATCATCGTCCAATACTCCGCAGGAACCGAACAAAACAAACTTTTTGGCTCCCATAGCAATAATTTCTTCAAATCTAGAGACACAAGCAGGTGCGCCTACTCTGGACAGATAAAAAGCAATATCTGTATCTTTATAACGGATTTTGTAAACGGGTATCATACCATTTGCGGTATATAGTTCTGCGATCTTTATCGGTACTGTCCAGTGAATAAAATTTTTGAATAATATTCTCTGAAAACGTGGAAACACATATCTCCGGGAAATTATCAATTTTTTTTCGTTGTATCGGACGGGCTGAATAAAGCTGGTTCCGAAATATTTGTTCGTTGAAATATTGTGTTCAAGCTATTTACCTCCTCGCTAATTTTCTGGATATAACTTGACAGAGATACCAGATGCTCCCTTTTTCACAATTCTATTTGTATCAACTAAATGTTGCTTAATCTGTTCGCAAGTCTCGTTCATCTGTTCCAATTCTTTATTAAATGCTTCCTCACTTGGAAAGAAGTATTTTGAGGCTCACAATAAAACATTCATAGACCAGGATAGTAAAATATAAATGGAAAAGGTTGAAATATAAGATATGATGAATGTTAATTTGAACATAAGTGAGGACCCCACCCATGGAAAACCACAACTCCCCCCTAATTGAAACTATCATAAACAACTACGCCCCCTACATCTTCAACCTCTCCCTGAAGCTGACAGCTGACCCGGACAAAGCAGAGGATCTGGCCCAGGACACCTTTATCAAAGCATGGATTCATATAGCTGATTTAAAGAATGAGGCTGCCATTAAAAGTTGGCTTCGTACCATCTGCATCAATGAGTTCCGCATGATGATAAGGAAAGAAAAGCGTGAAGCCACAACCTACATAGAGAGTGTGGAAGAACTGGAGAGGGACGGAACGCTATTGGCGGATTATCCCCCTTTGATCATGGATGAGGTCCGGGCTTCGGAGGAGGTGGCTAATCTGCGCAATGGCTGCTTCCTGGCCATGACAAGGAAACTCACATTGAACCAGAGAACGGTATTTTCACTAATTGATATGTTTGGCCTGCCGATAGGGGAAGTGTCACAACTTCTGGATCTGACGCCCAAAGCAGTCAAGGGTCTGCTCTACCGTGCCAGGATGAACCTGGAATCATTTTTTCAGGGACATTGCAGTTTTGTGGATATCAGCAACCCCTGTAAATGTACTGCGTGGATGGAATTTATGAAGGACAGAAATACATTTCAGGAAAAATTAAGGCAGAAAAAGGAATATCTGGATTATAAGGAAAAAGGATATGTCCACGATCCTGATACGAGCCAAAAGATATTGTATTATTACCGCAACATGCCGGAACAAAGGCCGCCTCAGGAATGGTTTGAAGGGCTGATCACTTTGATGGAAGATTGCTATAAAGGTTATAAATGAAATATGCAATAAAAATTCCAATTAAAAAGTTTGCATTACCCGGGACTTCTGCCAAGAAACTTCATCTTCTATTATGCAAAGGAAAATACCAGAAGAAAAGAGGAATGGAATATGTTTCAATCAAGATGTGGTGTATGCTGTGATATATGTGAGAGAAAGGATGCGGTCAGCTGTAAAGGGTGTATCAATATGGATGGGCCTTTTTGGGGAGGGGTCTGTGAGGTGAAATCCTGTTGTGAATCCAAAGGACTGAACCACTGCGGCGAATGCGGAGACTTTCCCTGTAACGTATTGTCCAATATGGGGGTGGAGGAAGGATATGACCCTGCTGTGAAGATAGAGCAATGCAGGCAATGGGTACTTGAGTGAGTATATTGCCAGTTTCACGGAATCGGCTGATACTGCCATGTATTGCCGGTCACAGCCAAACTTTAGATCCAAAACTAACATATGACACGGAACGTTTCATGTAAAAAGCCCGGGGGCTGGCCTCCCGGGCTGGATTTATGCACATAGGATCCTCATCCATTGCCATGGCATCGAAGCCGCAAACCAACATTTCTCATTTCTTCCACAATGCACATCCCGCCTGGGTGCACCTGTTTTTCCATCCCAAGGTAATGCTTAACAATGCAATCACCAACAGGCAGAGCATTGCGGCAAGCACGGTTTGATAACTCTCTGTCAGGTCAAAGATAAATCCATACGCAGGTATCAGGACAATAGAGGATATGGGAGCTCCCATGAACAGCTTGGCAAAGATTTTCTCATAGTCAGTGCGCCCGTAAAATTTCAGTGTCAGGATAGGAGCCAGGACCATGATGCTTGAGCTTACCAGCCCGTGTAAGAAGGCTGACAGGCCAAATATGCCAAACCCATTTCCGCTGAACAGGAATCCGAAAATGGATAAAAAGCCGATTCCGATCATTCCATAACATGTTTTCAGGCTGCCGATCCGGTCACTGATGATACCGATGGCAATGGAGCCGATGGCGCTGCCCACGGAAGCCAATGCAAGTGCTTTTCCTGTCTGGCTTGGGGTGTAGCCCAGCAGGGAGCCATAGTTTGGAATATGCTGGGAAAAGACGCCGATGCCGGTTATGGAGATCATAAACAACAGCAAGAGGGCAAAGGAGATGGAGTAAATGGCTGTTTTTTCCGGAATCTCAACCGTTTCAACCGTTTCAGTGGCTTCTCCGGATCCTGCTTTGCCCTGTTTGGAAGGCCGGATATCGGCGCCCAGGGGGGAGAGATGTTTATCCTCCGGTTTGTTGCGGAGAAGGATCAGTGATGTGAGGATTACAACAAGAAAAGCCGCTCCGCCCATGAGAAAATAGGCGGTCCTCCACCCCTGGCGGAAAATGATATTGGATGCGGCAGGCTGCAGTACTGCTCCGAATAATCCCACAAAGGCCATTTGGATCCCCATCATCAATCCCGCATTTTTTGTAAACCACCGGTTGATCAGGATGGGGCCCAGCAGGCTGACTAAGATGGTTGCGCCCATAGCGTAAGGAATGGACAGGATATACCAGCCATACACCTGGTTTAATAAACCGAACGCCATAAAGGAAAGGGTCTGAAGCACAGCGCCTGCCACAGCCATCACCCGGATATCATACCGGTTGATCAGCGTTCCGGCAAAGGGCAGCCAAAAGACCATGACAATGGAGGTGATGCTGAAGTAGATAGACAGTGTACCGATTCCCACATCCAGTTCCTGTGAAACAGGAGGCAGGAATAGGCCGGAGGTGGTGTTCAGTCCGCCTCCCGCAAAACCACGGATTAAGATAACGCCCAATAATATGAACCATGCATAATGTATGTTCTTTTTTTTCATAGATTCCCGCCTCTCTTACCATCGGAGAGTGCCTGAAATTTTGGCTTCTGCTGTCTGCCCGCCTTGTCTTCTGACACATCCCGGTATAGGATCTCAGGATTATTTTCCTCTTCTGTTTCATTTTTATTCCTGCTATGAAGACAAAGGGAATAAATTAAGACTTTATCCAAATACTATTCGCGATGAATAGATAAGGATGGTGAATTTATGAAAAAACTGGAAAATAGGGTGGCATTGGTCACCTCTGCCACAAAGGGAATTGGACTTGCGTGCGCTCTGAAACTGGCTGAAGCCGGTGCCAGCGTCTACATGGGAGTGCGCAGGCTTCAGGCAACCCAGGAAATATGTGATGAATACCGTGAAAAGGGATATAAAATGGTTCCGGTTTATTTTGATGCCACGGACAGATCAAGCTATCAATCCATGGTGGAGGAGACCGTCCAGGAAGCCGGTCAAATTAATATTCTTGTAAATAATTTTGGCATTGGAAGACCGGCAGAGGACCTGGATCTGGTCAGCGGCAGTGAGTCGGCTTTTTTTGATATACTGGACCTGAACCTGGGAAGCGTTTACCGCATATCCAA
Source organism: Clostridium sp. FS41 (assembly GCF_000954015.1). Taxonomy (NCBI): domain Bacteria; kingdom Bacillati; phylum Bacillota; class Clostridia; order Eubacteriales; family Clostridiaceae; genus Clostridium; species Clostridium sp. FS41. Next base: position 44,935 of record NZ_JYHN01000072.1, on the reverse strand, counting down.
GCTTGTGGTCCCGCACATGCTTAGGGCGGGCGGCGGTTCCATTGTGAATATTTCCTCCATCGGGGGAATGATCCCGGATATCACCAGGATCGGCTACGGTGTTTCAAAATCAGCAATCAACAATATAACCCAGCAGATCGCCGTGCAGTTCGCCCGCCGGAACATCCGCTGCAATGCAGTTCTGCCGGGCCTTACTGCCACGGATGCGGCTTTGGAAAACATGCCTGAAGAATTCCTGAAATCCTTTCTGTCCCACATCCCCTTAAACCGGATGGGAACTCCGGAGGATATTGCAAATGCGGTCCTTTTCCTTTCTTGTGATGACTCCGCATATATAACAGGACATATTTTGGATGTTGCGGGAGGATATGGGATCGGAACCCCGCAGTATGGGGATATGATGAGAAAATAGTGCTATCTTTCTTAGATATCTTCCATTACAATAATCTGTAGAAAGATGAGAGAATGGGAGATGTTTTATGATCATAAAATTAACCGATCCGGAGCAGGCCGGGGATATTTTTGCCCATTGGGATGAAACCATCATCTGGTCCTGCCTGCAGAATATAATGGGAGACATATATGCTGTGTATAATGGGAAGTCTCAGGAGACTCCCGGATCAGCCATGGCTTTTCTTGGGGATTTTTGTTTCCTTGCAGGTGTTCCCTCCAGGGAACTGGTGATGTTCAGGCCGGACGGCTGCGGACCGTATATCATAATGGTTCCCCAAAATGACGGCTGGGCACAGCTGATCTGGGATTGTCACAGGGACAATGCAAAGAGGATCACCCGGTATGCGATCAAAAAAGAACAGGATGTATTTGATAAAGAAAAGCTGCACCGGGCAGTCTCTTCCCTGCGGCCCGGCTTTTCCCTGAAAATGATGGATGAAGAGCTTTATCATCTGTGCAGGTCCAGGGAGTGGAGCAGGGACCTGGTGTCCCAATATGCAGATTATGAAATGTACCGGAAACTTGGCATTGGAGTGGTTGCCCTAAAAAATGGGCAGCCGGTTTCCGGTGCATCCTCCTATGCGACTTATAGAGGCGGCATTGAAATCGAGATCGACACCAAGGAAGAATACCGGAGAAAGGGCCTGGCGTACGCATGCGGGGCAAAATTGATTCTGGAGTGCCTGGAACAGAATCTGTATCCCAGCTGGGACGCCCATAACATGTGGTCGGTTGCACTGGCTGAAAAGCTTGGTTATCATTACGACCATGAGTATACGGCATTTGAACTATATACAGACGAGAGTGCCCCCATTTTCGCATGGGATGTCCTGAACAGTTACAAATAAAATATGAAAATAACTATTTGATATCTAAGAGATCCCGCCGGCCGGCAAATTGGGCTTGGTGGGATTTTTATGTTTAAAAGTTGTACGTGAAAAGATTTTCACCCAGTATTTATAAAAAGGTCCGTGAAGTTATGCATGTTGCATAATAAAGTCTAAATAAATTGTATGATTTTATTATTGACCCGCAGGAACATTTTGGTATAATAAAAATAGTTTCAGAAACTTAAATAAAATATGAAAAATTTTTCATCAACAGAATTACGAAAAAAAAAGGAAAGGTGGGGATCAAATGGTAAAGGATGTTGAGGAATACGTATCACGGATAAGAAGCAAGTACAGCGTTATGAGTGAGTCAGAGAAGAAAATTGCAGATTATATTTTAAGCAATGATTTTGTAAATGAGGACAGCAGCATTAATAATTTGGCGGCAGCCACAGGAACCAGTGTTTCAACCGTGGTTAGGTTCTGTAAAACTCTAGGATTTAAGGGTTATGCAGAGTTTAAATTTTATTGTCAGAAGGGTATCCTGTCTCCTCTGAGCGGACAGATTGAGATCAGTAACCATGACAGTGCCGGGACGATCAAGCAGAAGGTGGCTGAATTTTCCAAGAACGCCATTAATAACAGTATTTTATACACGGATAATCAGGAAATTGAAAGAGCCATCAATGCATTGTCCAGGGCAAGACAGATCCTGGTATGCGGGGAAGGCAGCGCCAGCGGGATCGCACTTCTTGCAGTCAATACATTCATGAATCTGGGTATACCCAGCTATACCATCCAGGACCCTCTGGCGCAGATCAGAACCGCTTCCTTTTTAGGGGAACAGGACGTGGTGATTGGAATTACAAACTGCGGTTACATCAAGGATGTGGTGGATACATTGGCGGTGGCAAAGGAAAATGGAGCAACCACCATCTGTATTACAGGCCTTAATGATTCCCTTGTAACCAAGTATTCCGATGTATGCCTGTGCACCACCCACCGGGATAACCAGAGTCCCCTGGATCTTCCCACCACCACCATCTGCCAGATGATCACACTGCACACACTTCAGATTGGCTATATTGTCAGGAACAATGCAGATATAGAGGAAAATGTAAAGAATATGCATCAGGTATCTGAATTAAAACGGTATGATTTTGCAGTTGGTTCCATCAGTAAGGAGCGTGTGAAATTCTAGGCCGTGTCCGGAAGTTTATTTTCCCCGGGGTATTTCCATACAGGAATGATCCTGCTCCGGGAGCATACTCCGGACACGCCTGACCATAAGAGAGGAGCAGCAATCATATGTTTGATATCATTAAAAACTACGAAAAGGTAAGCCAGGAACTTGTAGAAAAGTTCTCTAAATTAGAAGAGAGTGCATCCATTAATGAGTGTATGCAGGTCAACGGGGCAATGAACCACGATATACGTCCGGTATGGCCAGGTTCCAGAATGTGCGGAACCGCATTGACTGTTTGTGCCAGAGCAGGTGATAACCTGATGCTTCACAAGGCCATTTCCATGGCTAAACCAGGAGATGTGATCGTTATCACCTGTGACGGTTTCCAGGAATCCGGCGGTATGTGGGGCGGGATCATGAGCAATGCTGCCCAGACCATGGGAGCGGCAGGAATGGTGACGGATGGAAGTGTCCGGGATACCATGATGATGAAAGAGATCAATTTTCCGGTATTTTCAAGAGGCATTGGTGTAAAGCGTAGCACCAAGGCATTGGGCGGCACCATCAACCATCCCATTGTTGTGGGTGGTGTTCTGGTTCATCCCGGGGATCTGGTTTTTGCGGATAATGATTCCGTGGTTGTGGTTCCAAGGGAGCAGGCGGAGGAGATCTACGAGCTTGCGGTTGCCAGGGAACAGCATGAGGATAATACACTGGTAAAGGCAAAGCTGGACGGCACCGTAACCTTCCAGACCTTTGAGAAGGAATTCCGGGCGCTTAATCTGAGCGAAGAGTGCTGATACTGCCTCATGGATTAGGGGTATGGATACTTACCCGGAAAGGAATGGAATATGAATAAGCAAGTATACAGGCAGGATATGATTGCTGCCGTAGTTATCATAATGGTTGGTGTTGCAGCGTTTGTATTGTCACTGGTTATGCCGGGTAAGGCGTCCATGTTTCCCAAAATTGTTTCTTCCGGCCTAATGGTATTGGGTGTTCTGCTGATATTTGACAGTATAAGGAAGATCAGAAAGGATGTGCCTACCGATGAGGAGCCGGCCAGGCTGGGTGAATTTCAGAGTCCGGTCATTGTGCTGGCCCTGCTGATCCTCTATGTACTGGCGGTGATCTATATCGGATTCTACATTTCCACGCCTGCTATGCTGGTCATTTACATGTATTTTATGGGCATCAGGAATATTAAAACAATTTTAATTACAACAGCAGTGGTCATGGCCTTTGTATACTGCCTGTTTACACTGCAGCTGGGTGTGCCTCTTCCGGCAGGGATCCTGGGTTAGGAGGGAATATGATGGGGATTATACAAGAACTATTTACAGTACAGTGTCTGATCGCTTTAGTTGCAGGCACCGCAGGCGGACTTCTCATCGGAGCGCTGCCCGGACTCAGCGCAACCATGGGAATGTCCCTTCTGATACCTATTACATATGGAATGGAAACTGCTCCGGCCATGATTATGATAGCGGCTGTTTATGTTTCGGCTGTGTATGGAGGAAGTTTTTCCGCAATCCTGATCCATACGCCGGGAACTCCTGCTTCCGCTGCGACAGCCATTGACGGATATGAACTGACTAAGCAGGGAAAGGGCCTGAAGGCCGTGGGAGTATCCAGTATCAGTTCCGTCACAGGCGGTGTGATCAGCGCAGTGGCCCTGCTTTTTCTGGCGCCGCAGCTTGTAAAGGTATCGCTGATGTTCAGTTCACCGGAGTATTTCCTGATCGCAATCTTTGGTTTGACCATTGTGGGAAGCCTTTCCGGAGGCAACATGCTCAAGGGACTTGTGGCAGCGGTATTCGGACTGCTGCTGGGAATGGTAGGCATGAATATTTTCCCGTATGCAAGGTATTCGTTCGGAAACCTGAACTTGGCCAGCGGAATACAGCTGGTGCCGGCTATGATTGGATTGTTTTCCATTTCCCAGGTCCTGATCCAGTCAGAAAAACTGAATGACGCCATCAGGAAAAAGGGAAAAGCAGATGATGAACTCAATCAGCAGATTGAAAATGCAAAAAATATGAAGGGAAGCTTTTTCCCGACCAGAGAAGAAATGCGCACCCTGCTTCCCGTTATGTTGAGAGCATCTGTTCTGGGAATATTTGTAGGCATCCTGCCGGGGGCCGGCGGCGATATCGGATCCTGGGTTGGCTATAACGATGCAAAAGCCCAGAGCAAACACAAGGAAATGTTTGGAAAAGGGAGCTTGGAAGGAATCGCAGGATCTGAGGCGGGTAATAACGCGGTATGCGGAGGCGCATTGATTCCCGCATTGACCCTTGGCATACCTGGAAGCGGAGCCGCAGCAGTGCTTCTGGGAGCCCTGACCGTTCAGGGATTTGCCCCGGGCCATGACCTGTTTAATAAATACGGTTCTATAACATATGCGATTTTGATCGGTTTTCTGCTGGCAAATATCCTCATGGGAATTTTTGGGTTTCTCATTGCAAAAAGGGCGGTAAAGCTGGCAGCCATGCCTCTGGGGATCCTTCTTCCCGTTATTATGCTGCTGTCAGTCATTGGTTCATTTGCAATCAGAAACAATGTATTTGATATTTTTGTAATGTTGTTTTTTGGAGTGGTGGGTTATCTGATGAGGAAGATCAATATGCCTGCAGCCCCCGTGGTCCTGGCATTAATATTAGGTCCTATGGCGGAGCGTAACCTGATCAATTCCCTTCAGATGGTAAAGGGGAATGTATTTACTTATTATGGTTCCAGGCCCCTGTGCTGGCTGTTCGGACTTTTGATCATCGGCTCATTGGTATCGCCGATTATTTCGTCCAGAATGAAGAAAAGAAACGTAGACTCATAGAATATGTGAACTTGCAGATTATGTGACTTTATGAGTTATGTAAACTCATGGTCATGCGGAATAAAGGAGAATGGTTATGAAGAAAAACAGATTATTAGCAGCAGCATTATGTCTGGCTATGGCATTGACCGCAGGGTGTTCCCAGGATAAGAAACAGGAGACGGATACTACGGCAGCAGCTGTTTCATCAGCAGCCGGAGAGGAAAAGGGGAGTTATCCTGTTCCTAAACTCACATTTTTATGCCCGAGTGATGCGGGCGGGGCAATGGACAACAATACCCGTTTCCTGGCGCCCTACCTGGAAAAGCATCTGGGGGCATCTGTGGACGTGATTAATATGGGGGGAAGCGCGTGTTGGGTAGGCTGGAAACATTTGACAGAATCTCCTACTGACGGCTCCATGATCTCCTATGCAAACTTCCCCAATATGCTGACAGGATACCTGGACCCGGCGGCATCCATTGGGATGGACAGGACCAACTTCGAGTTCCTGGCCCTGTACACGTCAGATGACAATATCATCATGGCTAAAAAGGATGAGACAAGGTTTAAAGATGCCAAGGAATTTTTTGAATATGCTAAAAATAATATTGTGACCATTGGTACTGCGGGGGCCAGGACGGATGATGCGGTGGCGGTTGCCATGCTGGAAAAGGAACTTGGGTTTGAATTCCAGCATGTGCATTATCAGAATTCCGCAGAAGGATTTGCAGCAGTCATGGGCGGACATATCGATGTTCTCATGGGTAATGTGAGTGAGGCTGTTAACAAGGGTGAAGAGATTATGCCGGTTGTGGTATTGTCCCAGGAGCGGAGCGAATATTTGCCTGATGTCCAGTGCACCTATGAAAATGATATCAAGGTAGCTGCATCCTCCAGCCGTGGCGTGATCGCAGCAAAGGGGCTGGATCCCGCTGCCAAAGAGGCACTTCTGAAAGCGCTGAAAGCAACCATGGAAGATCCGGATCAGCTGGCAGAAGCAAAAAAACAGGGAATTGCTGTAACACCTATCTACGGTGATGACTTTGAACAGTGGATGGAGCAGCAGGAGGAGTCGATCAAGGGAATCTTTGATCTGTTGGACGAATAATAAAAAAGACTGCATAAAATGAAATTCTTTGGAGGCTATGATGATAAAAGCGATTAAATTTGAAAAACCATGGGATGTGGCCTGTGTGGAAAAGGAAATGCCGGTGCCGAAAAAGGGGGAAGCCCTTATACGGGTAAGATCAGCGGGGATATGTGGTTCTGATATTGGAGCATACAGGGGGACCAATCCCCTGGTATCCTATCCCCGGGTCATCGGACATGAGATTGCAGGTGAGATCATTTCCATATCAGAGGATAACCGGGGACAGCTGAAGCCGGGTGACCATGTGATCGTGGATCCCTATTTATACTGCGGCCACTGCTATCCATGTTCCATTGGAAGGACCAACTGCTGTACGGATCTAAAGGTTCTGGGAGTTCATGCTGAGGGAGGTATGGCGGAATATTTTGTCCATCCTGAGAACATGCTGGTCAGACTTCCGGACGATATGCCATGGGATTTAGCTCCCATAGCGGAACCTCTTACCATAGCCCTTCACGGTATCCACAGAGGAGGATTAAAAGCAGGAGAATATACTGCGATCATCGGAGCCGGCCCCATCGGAATGCTGGCTGCCATGACAGCCCTTGCTTACGGCGCAGAGCCGATTATGATTGATTTGGTGGAAGAACGGCTTTTGCAGGCAAAGCAGCTGGGAGTCAGGTACACCATTGATTTAAGAAAAGAAAATGCAGAGGAAAAGGTCAGAGAGTACACAGGCGGGAACATGGCCCATCTGGTAATGGAATGCTCCGGCGCAAATGCAGCCGTCAGGTCCACTCTTGACTTGGTGTGCAATGCGGGCAGGATAACCCTGACAGGATGGCCGAAAAATGAAACCCCTCTCCCTACCGATGTGATTACCAAAAAGGAAGTGGACATTCGCGGGGCCAGGACCAGTGCCAATGAATTTGAGGAGGCGATCCGGCTGATCCATTCCGGGCAGGTGGACGCAAGACAGATCCTGACTAAAACCGTAAGCCTGGATGAGGCTGCAGATACCATAAGGGATATTGAAAAAAATCCCGGAAATTATATGAAGGTAAATGTGATGATATAGCTCGATCTTCAAATTCCCCCGCCTGTGGGGCGGCCGGATGAAAGAGCGGTTACGTTCTCTCATCCGCGGCAGTACTAAAATGCAGAAAACAGCAGACGCCCTACATTTAGTAACAGATGTATTCAGTGACAGATGTATTCAGTGACAGATGTATTCGGTGACATATGTATTCAGTGACAGATGTATTCAGTGACACATGTGTTCCGGAGACAGGGACGGTGTTTCCGGAGTGATGATGATCTGATCTGCCAGGATCTTCACCCGGCATAGCTGTCCCGGGAAAAAGTTGGCCATGATCAGATATTCAAAGTCAGCGCCGTAGTTTTGGATACATTCCTGGGTAATTCTGAAAAGCCATTGTCCGATTACCATTTCTTCATCCATAGAAGGCTCCTTTCAAGTTGGTCTTATGGGTCGGTTTTTGTTAAGTAAAATCAGAATAGCACAAGGGTGGGGGGAAAGTAAATTAAGATATCGTAAAAAAATGATTTGGTGTTAGTATAAAAAATATCTCCGGAGAGGGCTGTGTGAATGCCTATTTCCGGAGATATATTTGGGTTTGCTGATTATTTCTGAATCAGCTTCTGCATTTGTTCTATTTCTTTTTCCTGAACATCGATGATTTCCTGTGCCAGCTGTTTTACCTCTTCCTCATCCGTATAGTCCAGGATGTCCTTGGCCATGTCCACGGCCATCTGGTGATGCATGATCATGCCCTCGGCAAAAGCCTGGTCAATGTTGTCAACGCCGGAAGGATTAATGTGGTGTGACATGGAATCATCAGAAAACATTTCGCTGTATTTTGCCAGGTAGGCATCTTCCTTATCCTGGTTTTTCTTACCTTCTTCCTCATATTTTTTGATCAGGTCATTCATCTGCACCAGTTCTTTTTTCTGAGCCGTAATGATGTCCTGTGCCAGGGTCTGCAGATCAGATACCTCTCCGCCGTAATTCAGGTAGCTCTCCGACATTTTAATGGCCGCCTCATGGTGGGGGATCATGCCTTTGAGAAAGTCAATGGAAGCACTTCCGGATTTTTCACGGATCATCATGTCCTCCATCATGTTCATCATGATGGAATCCTGTTCCGTGAGATACCGGCTCAGATCATCTGTACCGGCTGCCTGGCCGCCATGGGAAGAGTGGTCCATGTGGCTGTCGGACATGGAACTGCCCTGGGCTGCCTGATCACCTGAACCCATGGAAGCATTGCTGTCCGCGGTCACGCCGCTTTCAGAGGTGGTGCCGGTCTCCTGACCGCTGTCGCTTTTTTTGTTCATGGCAGCTGCAGCAGCTACAATGATGATGATCAGTGCAACACAGATTCCGATAATCCATAAACGCATATTCTTGTTGTTCATAATTTAAGTCTCCTGTAAATGTTTAATGGGTGGTTTTATAATAGAATGGTCTTATTATTTGTTGTTTTCTGGAAAATATACCAGCAGGGGAAAATGGAGGAGACTTGGAGAGTGCACAAAGGAATCCGGGAGGAAACATAAAAAAAATATTTATCCGGGCTTTGCTTTGTGATAGACTAGTATCATGCATCAAAGTGATTTTTATGAAGTTATTTAATGAAATGTGGGAGAGAAGCTATGGATGAAACAATAACAATAGGGAGTATGAAGAAGATTGTAAAAGAATTCTGCGAGGCCCGAGACTGGGACCAATTCCATAATCCCAAGGATCTGGCAATCGGGATATCCACAGAGGCCAATGAATTACTGGATATATTCAGATTCCAGTCAGAGGAGCAGATGAGGGAACTGATGTCAGACCAAACAGTACGCAGCCACATTCAGGAGGAACTGGCGGATACACTTTTCTTTCTTTTAAGGTTTGCCCAGATGAATGATATTGATCTTTATGATGCGCTGACTGATAAAGTGAACAAAAACGGTCAGCGGTATACCATTGAGAATTCTAAAGGAAAAAACATAAAAATACATGGATAGAGATTAAGAGATACGCTGGCGCATTCCCCCTTCTTATAATATAATAGTGATTACAAAGATAAAAACACAGCGCATGTATCACATGCAGATCCGGTTGGTAGTCCGGACGGAAGACCCCTGTTCCTTTGCCGGAACCGGTATTGGCAGGCAGTTCTTCTAAGTAGCCCTCCTCCTTGGTCGTCCATTCTTTGTTCATAACATCTTAAAGGAGGAATTGTCATGGACAAAGTATCGGTAGCGCTGAGAGTATTTTTTGAGGATCCTTTCTGGATCGGCATCCTGGAACGGGTGTCGGAGGGCAGGATGACTGTGAGCAAAATAACCTTTGGCCCGGAGCCAAGGGATTATGAGGTACAGGAATTCCTTATGAAAAATTACTACAGTCTGCGGTTCAGTCCGGCTGTGGCAGCTGCTGTAAAGGAGAACCATGTAAATCCAAAGCGCATCCAGCGTCAGGTGAGAAGGGAACTTCAGGATACGGGCATGGGAACCAAATCCCAACAGGCCCTGAAACTGCAGCAGGAGCAGATGAAGACTGACAGAAGGGCCGTGAGCAGAGAGAAAAAGGAAACGGAGGCCAGACGCCAGTTTGAACTGAAACAGCAAAAAAAGAAGGAAAAGCACAGGGGCAGGTAATACTGCCTCTGTGTTTTTTTGCCATAAAATCAGGCTGATTCTGTTTTTTCCGCGCATCGCCAATCTCTAAGATTTACTTAGAGAGCTATTGTGATTATGCGTTTTACTTGTATTTGTATATTAATTATAATAAAGACATAAAAAACATCAACATATTATACATTGTGACGGTCATTGGACGATCTGAACCATTGGATGTCTGCTAAATGGAGTTATCACCTGTGTGTACGGAAGCGGCACAGGCTGCGGAAAGCTATACCAGTTTTTACCAGCAGGAGATACAACGGTCCTGTGTTACAGTAAAAGTAATGTTAAATGTTTCCAGCACAGGACTGGTTGGCCCTCAGCCGGAGGATATAAGACCTGATGGCATTATGGAAAACCCCAAAAAATCCATTATGGCAGCCGTGGAGCCGGCCGGAGTCTGTAATATGTTTTGGAAAGGAACCGCAGGATATGAGCAAAAAAATGCTGGTGGTCAGCGCACATGGCGCTGACTGGTGTACAAGGGCCGGAGGGACTATTTTAAAATATGTAAACGCCGGCTGGGAGGTAACGGTATATGCCCTGACCTTTGGTGAACACGGTGAATCAGGGGCTTACTGGAAGGATCATTGGGGGACCAATGTGGAGGAGGTGAAGCATTGCCGCAAGACGGAAGCCCAGGCAGCGGCAGCGTTCATGGGAGTAAAAAGGATCGAGTTTTTTGACTATGGGGATTATCCTCTGGATATGGGAACTTCCAGAGTACAGGATCTGATCTGCCGAATCATGGATCTGCGCCCGGATGTGATATTGACCCACTGGATTGACGATCCCTTTAACATGGACCATGAAATCACAGGCAAGGCGGTTGTCAGGGCTGTCAGTGCATGCGGGATGAGAGGAGCTATACCGGATACGGATCCCCACTTTATTCCGGATATCTTTTTCTTTGAGACCACCATGCCCCATTCGGAATTTAATCATTTTGAGATAGACACATACCTGGACATTGGAGATGTCTTTGAGAAAAAGATACAGGCGGTCAAGCTGTTTGCAGCCCAGCCCCAGCTGGTGGAATACTACACCCGGTGTGCAAAGAACCGGGGGGTACAGGCAAATGACTGGTCAAGGGGCAGGCGCAGTATCCAGTATGCAGAGGGATTTAAGCGGTATGTGCCTTATCTGGGGGACTGTCTGCCTGTATCATCATTGGAGGAGCGTTTTATCAAGGAGGACGGATATGTATAAAATACTGATACCGGAGGATATTGCCCAATCAGGAAAACAATATCTTACCGACCGGGGGTATGAACTCAGGGTAGGGGTCCCCACGGATGTGGAAAGCTTAAAGCGCGAGATCGAGGATGCGGATGGGCTGATCGTGAGGAATGCCAGATACCCAAAAGAGGTGCTGGAAGCCGGAAAAAGGCTGAAGGTCATTGGACGCCACGGAACAGGGGTGGACAATATTGCAGTGAAGGAAGCTGAATTGCTGGGAATCCAGGTGGTTAACGGCCCCACTGCCAATATCAATGCTGTGGCGGAGTATACGGTGGGGCTGATACTGGCGCTGAGCTGCGGCCTTGTGCAGGCGGACCGGAAAACCCGGGCCAAGGACTGGACATACCGTTTATCCATGGAGCGATATGAGATTAAGGGTAAGACCCTTGGTCTTGTGGGATTTGGACGTATTGGCCATCTGGTGGCGGATAAGGTTATAAGTGCCCTGGGCATGGACGTTATTGCATATGATATCCATTCAAATGCCCATCCCTTATCAGGAATCCGTTTTACCGGCTGTTTGGATGAGATTTTGTATGAAGCGGATTTTGTGTCCCTTCATATCCCATCCACACCTGAGACAAGGGGAATGTTTGATTACCAGTTGTTCTCTATGATGAAAAAGGGAGCTTATTTTATTAATTGTGCCAGAGGCGATGTCTATGTGGAGGAGGATCTGGTGCGTATATTAAAAGAAGGACATCTAAGTGGAGCGGCGCTGGATGTTTACAGCCAGGAGCCGCTGAAGGACAGTCCTCTGCTGTCCATGGAACAGGTAATACTGTCTCAGCATAACTCAGGGCTTTCCGAGGAGAGCAAGGACAGAATGTCACTGTATGCAGCCATGGGAGTAGATGAGGTACTGACAGGCAGGACACCTGCATGGCCGGTCAATAAACCACAAAAGTAAAAAATAAAAACCAGGAGGGTTAAGACTATGAGAAAAAGCAAACGTTTATTAGCACTTGCAATGGGGATGACACTGGCGGTAGGAATGACTGCCTGCGGTTCCAAGGAGGCAGCGCCCCGGACAACAGCGGCAGCGGCCCAGGACAGCCAGGCAAAGGACAGCCAGGAGGACAAGTCCAAAGACAGCGCACCAGCCGGAAAGGATGCGGCTCCTGCGGCATCGGAAACTACATATAACTGGAAATGGGGAACAGTGGATTCCACATCCAACCCCAATTATGAGGCCATGGAGTATTTTTGCACCTTGCTGGATGAGAAAGCGCCTGGGAAATGGTCCATCCAGATCTATCCGGACTCCCAGCTGGGGGATGCGTCCCAGTTGTGTGAATCCGTCCAGATGGGTACTCTGGAGATGGCCTGTCCTGCCAGCTCCATTGTTGCAAACTATGTGCCGGATTACGGTGTGTTCGACATGCCCTATCTGTTCACCACGGCTGAAGATGTGGATGCTGTCCTGGACGGTGAGATTGGTGCAGAACTGGCGGCCCTGGCCGACAATGCCAACATGAAGCTGGTGGCATGGTGGGAGATCGGCTTCAGATGTCTTGCCAACAATGCCCGGCCTATCAACTCAGTGGAGGATGTAAAAGGGCTCAGGCTGAGGGTTATGAGCAATGAGGTGCACCAGGCTCTCTGGACCGCACTTGGGGCGGACCCGGTGCCCATGTCCCTGTCCGATGCCTATGTGGCCAACCAGAACGGTACCATTGACGGCCAGGACAATCCCCTTCACTCCCTGATCGCCAATTCCACCTTTGAGGTATGCCATTATATTGCAGTGACCAACCATGTGTACAGCCCTCTGGGGGTCATCGTGTCCCCCAAGGCCTGGGCATCCATGTCCCCTGAGGACCAGGAACTCTTTATGGAATGCATGAAGGAAGCCACAGCGAACCAGAAAAAGCTGGTGCGTGAGCAGAATGAGAAGGCGGCCAAGGAGTTGGAGGAAAAGGGATGTGAGGTGACCTATCCGCAGCTACAGCCGTTTGTGGACAAGATGGAGGTGGTGTACGAACAGTATCCCCAGTTTTCCGTATGGCTGGATAAGATCAAATAGGATAGGTGTAACATGTATGATATATGTAATATGTATGATATAGGGGGCATGGGCGAATGTGTAAGGATGTAACGGAAGGAGCTGTGGATCGGTGAAAACCATAGACAAGATCAATTTACAAATCCAGAGGGTACTGGATGTGTTCCTGGGAGTTGCCAGCGTGGTCATGCTGGCAGTGAACCTGGCCCAGGTGCTGGGGCGGTATGTGTTCCATTCCAGTATCACCTGGTCGGAGGAACTGAGCACCTATATGTATGTGTGGATCATCTTCCTGGCGTTGTATGCAGCCTGTAGGGAGAGGAATGAACTGGGGATCGAGGTCCTGCGGTTAAAAGATATGAAAGGGAGAAGGACGGTCCTGATGGTCCGTGAACTGCTGGGTCTGGCCGCCTGTGCGGCCTTCCTGTACGGAAGTGTCCTGATGATCAGAAACTCCCTGGCGTTCCCGCAAAAGACCGCGTCCTTAAAGATCATCACGGCATACCTGTATTTCTGTATGCCGCTGAGCTTCACGCTCTTGGTCTGGATGAAGGCAGTGCATATCATCCATGATATCCGTTTTTTGTCAGGCAGGGAGTCAGGCAGGGAGACGGACGAAGCGGGCACAGGGAAATAGAGGGGAGGAAGGGAAATGTCTACAGCAGCAATTGTTCTTATCGTATCCGTGATTGTCTTCGCGGTATTGGGAGTGCCCCTGGTGTGGTCGCTGGTTTTGGCCTGCGTCTGCTCCGTGGCGGCGGGAGGAACTTTGGATGCCCTGCCCATCCTGGTGCAGAGGATGTTTGCAGGGGGGCTGCAGTACTCCCTGCTGGCAATCTTTTTCTTTGTGCTGGCAGGTGCCATCATGCAGTATGGAGGGCTGTCCAAGCGCCTGGTGGATTTTGCCAACAGTCTGGTGGGGCATATCAGCGGAGGAGCTTCCCTGGTATGTGTGATCGCGTGTACATTTTTTGCAGCCATATCCGGGTCGGCGGTGGCCACCACGGCAGCCATAGGAGGGATCATGTATCCGGAACTGAAGCGCCTGGGATACCCGGAGGATTATGCAGCAGCCCTCCCGGCAGCGGCAGGAGTTCTGGGAGTCATCATACCGCCCAGTGTGCTGTTCATCCTGTACGGGAACGTGGCCAGCGTCTCGCCGGGTAAGCTGCTCATGGCAGGCGTGATCCCGGGTCTGATGGGGGCGTTTTTCATCTGCATCATGTGCTACGTGTTCGCAAAAAGGAAATCCTATCCAAGAAATGAGGGATTTGAGGCAAAAGTGGTGATTAAGACCCTGAAGGATTCCATTTGGGCCCTGCTGATGCCCATTATTATTCTGGGAGGAATCTACACGGGGATCTTCACCCCCACGGAATCAGGTGTGGCGGCGGCAGCCTATGGGCTCATCTGTGCCACTGTGATCTACCGGGATATGGATCTTGCTTTATTCAGGCGCGTGATCAAAGAAAGCTGCCGGACAACAGCCAATGTGATGATTCTGTGCATGGCGGCCACCTCCTTCAGCTACCTGCTCACCATTTACCAGATACCCGCGACACTGAGCCGGTTTCTGATTGCCAATGTGAGCAACCGCTACATGTTTATGATCGGAGTGATCATCCTGCTCCTGTTCCTGGGGATGTTTATGGATGTGGCGGCTTCTATCCTGATCCTGGCCCCCATGCTGGCTCCGGTGGCAGTGGCCTTTGGCATTGATCCCATCCAGTTCGGCCTGATCTTTGTGTTCACCATGGCGATTGGCCAGGCCACACCACCCTTTGGGACGAACCTGTTTGTGGCCTGCGGTTACAGCGGAAGGTCAGTGATGTCCATAGGGAAGCACTCCCTTGTATTCTGCAGTGCTTTGGTGCTTGTGATCCTGCTGTGTATGATATTCCCGGGCATTTCCACATTGCTTCCAGGCGTTATGACCCAGTAGGCGGTCTTAAGGGGAGGGAAATATGAAGTATGTAAGATTTTGCAGTCCGGACGGACATGTTGGAAGGGGTATTTTATCCGGACAGGAGATAGAAGAACTGGAGGGGGATATCTTTTCACAGTACCGGCTGATTGGAAGAAAGTACGGATTGCGGGAGGCAAAACTGCTGCCGCCCTGTGAGCCGGGGAAGATCGTGGGGGGTGGGCGCAAATTACAAATCCCACCTGAGCGGCAAACATATGGATCCGCCCTCCTGCCCCAGACTTTTTATAAAGCCTGGTTCCTCGGTCATTGGGCCGGATGATAGGATCATCTGTCCGGATCCTGCCCATACGATCCACTTTGAAGGGGAACTGGCAGTGGTGATGGGGAAACGGTGCAGCAAAGTTCCGGAGGAAAAAGCATTGGACCATGTGTTTGGATACACCTGCATCAATGATGTGACAGACAGGACCATGCTGGAAGAGGACGGGCAGTGGACCAGGGGAAAGGGGGTGGATACATTTGCTCCTCTGGGTCCTGTCATCGCGGATGGGATCGATGGAGGCGATTTGATCCTTGAGACACGGGTCCAGGGGCAGGTGAGGCAGCATATGAGCACGTCAGACCTGTATTTCCCCATCCCATTTCTCATTTCCTTTATCTCAACGTATATGACACTGTATCCGGGCGATATGATTGCTACCGGTTCACCGGTGGAAATGGGCCCACTTAAAGTGGGGGAGACGGTTGAAGTGGAAATACAGGGAATTGGCATCTTAAAAAATAAAATGACAGTAAAAGAGGTAAAACCATGAAGATAGAGAAAGTGGAATGCATTCCCATGGTATATCCCTTGGAGGAACCAATCTACAGCGGTGTGGGAAAATGCAGCCAGAGGCAGCTGCTTCTGGTTCGGATCTATACGGACAATGGCCTGGTAGGGCTGGGGGAGGCGGCTGCCTACGGAGGGCCGGTGCAGTCCACATTGACAGTGCTGGAACAGGAGATCGCCCCTATGCTCATAGGGGAAGACCCAAGGGATGTGGAGCGTATCTGGCACAAGTGTTTCTTTGCGCATTTTCAGCACGGAAGGTCAGGAATCCTGATCTCCGCCCTGTCAGGAGTGGATATTGCACTGTGGGACCTGCTTGGAAAATCTGCATTAACCCCTCTCTACCGGCTGCTGGGAGGATTTAAGAGATCTGCTCCCGTGTATGGCAGCGGCGGTTTTTATATGGAGAACAAGGGGATCAGGGAGCTGGTGCAGGAAGCGGAGCATTACGCTGACATGGGGATGAGGGGCGTTAAGATCAAGGTTGCCCGCACAGATACCCCGTTTTCCCTGGGAGTATTTAACCGGCCGGACAAGTGCAGAATGGTGACCATGGAGGAGGACATTGAGCGGGTGGCTGCTGTGAAAAAAGCCCTGGGAAATGACTGCCAGCTTATGCTGGATGCCAATGCGGCCTGGAGTTACCCGGATGCGCTGGCTGCGGGAAAGGAATACGATAAGCTGGGCATCCATTTTCTGGAAGAACCCGTCCGCACGGATGATTATGAGGGAAGCGCCCGGCTGGCTGCTGACCTGGTGACCAGGATAACCGGCTATGAGACAGAATGCCTGGCCACTAATTATATGAGGATGATACGGATGGGGGCAATGGATATGGTACAGCCTGACTTGAGCTGGTGCGGCGGCATCACACAAGCCAGAAAAATTGCAGCCATTGCAGAGGCCAATTTCATGGAATGCACAACCCATGTCTGGTCTTCCGGTATCCTCTTGGCCGCCAGCGCGCATTTCACTTGCGCGATTCCCAATGGGGCAACCATGGAATATGACCTGAGTGATAATATATTCAGGGATGGGCTTTTAAAGGAACCCCTGTGTCCCGACAGCAGCGGAGTGATCACTTTAAGTGATGCTCCGGGTCTGGGCATCGAACTGAGGGAAGAGATCATAGAGAAATACAGGATCTAGCCCTTTTGGTTTTCCCAATATTCCTTGGCAAGTTCAATAAAGTCCCGGGCAGCGCTGCTCAGGTATATATCTTTGCGGTAGGAGATGGCCAGGTCCCAGCAGGGGTGACCGGGAAGGGCAAAATATACCACGCCTTCCGGATATTTCCGGGAATAAAAATAGGGCACCACACCGCAGCAATAGGTGGACTGGACCATCATTAAGATACTGACCGTGTTGGATGTCTCAAATAGGAGGCTGGGCTCAAAGCCCGCCTCCTTAAATGCGTTATCCACAATTTCATGCAGGGAGGATTCCTTAAATAAAAGTACAAAAGGAGTGTCCTTTAGCAGGTCCAGGTTGATCACTGCCAGAGGCCGGCCGGGAGGATTGGCAGATCCGGCGGCTGGATGGGATGCAGGAAGGGCCAGCACCATTTCCTCGGAAATCAGGTTTTCATAGCAATCATTGGTCCGCTGCTCCCTGGAAAGGGCGAGGAAGCCCATGTCAATGGAGCCCTGGACAATGGCTTCCTGCTGCTTGTACACATTCATTTCAACCGGTCTGAGGTCCAGACCGGGATAGCGTGAATGAAGTTCCGGGTAGAGGGAAGCAAACATATAGATCCCTCTGCCATGGGTCAGTCCGATGGTAAGCGTGCCTGTTTTGGAATCGCAGATATCCTGGATCCGCGTATAGGTGTCGTGCTTGATCTTTAACGCATCCCTGGCACCTTCCACATAAATCTTTCCTGCTTCCGTAAGGTGCCAGTTTGTCCTGGAACGGTGAAACAGTCTGGTTCCCAGCTCCTGCTCCAGTTTCAGGAGCTGCTGGTTAAGGGCTGACTGGGAAATGAAGAGTTTTTCAGATGCTTTGGTTATATTATTTTCTTCTGCTATCTTAACGATATATTCTAATAATCGGAAATCCAATGCTGTATCTCCTTTGCGATTGATTGCATGATATGCCCCGGCATGGCAGTACCGCTGGTCTGTCCGGTTAGCTTATTTATACAATAAAACAGC
The DNA here is from genome assembly GCF_000954015.1 of Clostridium sp. FS41. NCBI lineage: Bacteria > Bacillati > Bacillota > Clostridia > Eubacteriales > Clostridiaceae > Clostridium > Clostridium sp. FS41. The sequence goes on along the minus strand of NZ_JYHN01000072.1, from coordinate 26,709 downwards.
CGCAACTGCAAGCAAGGGGGGATATTTCTTCCATTAGAAAGCAATTCTCAAACAGGCCATTGTGTGTTATGGTATATGATAGATGATATTCCATTTGCAGACGAGGTTAACACACATGAAAATAGACCGCCTTATTGGCATACTTTCCATTCTTCTCCAAAGAGAAAAAGTCACTGCGCCCTACCTTGCGGACAAGTTTGAGGTTTCACGGCGGACCATCAGCCGCGACATTGAGGATATCTGTATGGCCGGTATCCCTATTGTCACGGCAAGGGGAGCAGGAGGAGGCATTTCCATTATGGAAGGCTTCCGCATGGATAAGACACTTCTCACTTCACGGGAAATGCAGTCTATCCTGGCCGGGCTTCGCAGCCTGGACAGCGTGTCCGGTACAAGCCGGTACAAGCAGCTTATGGACAAGCTGGCGGTTGGAAACCAGGACCTGATCAATGTGGACAGCCATATTATGATCAACCTGTCCTCCTGGTACAAGGAATCCCTGACTCCAAAGATCAAGCTGATCCAGGATGCCATTGAGGACAGCTGCCTGATCCATTTTTCATACTATTCTCCGTCCGGGGAAACAGGACGGACCATTGAACCCTACACCCTGGTATTCCAGTGGGCGTCCTGGTATGTGTGGGGATATTGCTGTCTCAGACAGGATTACAGAATGTTTAAGCTGAACCGGATGGTGGATCTGGAACTGAAAGGGGAGCATTTTAAAAAGCGTGATATGCCTGCATATGAAAATGAACCCAATGGTCCCTTCCCCATCCGGTTCCGGGTAAAAGCCATCTGCCAGCCCCGGATCAAGTGGCGGGTGGTGGAGGAATTTGGAGTAGAGAGTCTGACAGAGATGGAGGACGGCAGGCTGCTTTTTCAGGCCGGATATTCGGACAAGGAGAATCTGCTGTCATGGATACTCAGCCTGGGAAGCCAGATCGAGCTTTTGGAACCGGCAGAATTCAGGGAGGACTTGTTACAGATTGCAAATGTACTTTGTAAGCAGTATGAGCAAACATGACATACAGTTGTCCTGTTTGCAATGGTACAATGAAAAAAGGAAACGGGGTGCTGTATGGAGAAGACCGTTACCTGCTGCGGCTGTATCTGTGATGAATGGGGCACTGGATTGAGAGGAGGTAAGACGGATGGCTTCAAGTTTGGACTATGTCCAGTATGTGGCGTCACAGCTGGCCGGCGCCGGCGTGATCACATATAAGAAATTATTCGGCGAGTACGGGCTGTGGTGCGGAGGTAAATTCTTCGGCACAGTGGAAGAAAACCAGTTCTACGTTAAGATAACGGAGGCGGGACACAGGATGCTGCCGGATGCAAAACCAACGGCTCCCCATGGAGGCCGGCCGGGAATGTACATGGTGGAGGACCTGGATGACGCCGGGTTTCTCACAGAACTTGTGATAGGGACGTGCGAAGCGCTGCCTGAGCCGAAGACTGGGAAAAGAGAGGGGAAGCAGGAGGGGAATAAGAAAGAAAACAAGGAAGAGAATAAGAAATAGAACAAGAAACAGGATAAGGGGAAGAAGCTTCTGTTCCCTTACATAAATGTTAATATAATAGATTCAGTCAGGCCTGCCCTTTTGGCAGGTCTTTTTTCGTTATCCCGCTGGTTGGCTATCCGTGGAGATTATGAAAAGTATTCCGGTATTTTTTTGGTGTATACCCAGTGTATTTTTTGAAGATTTTATAAAAATAAGACATTTCCGTAAAGCCGGCCGCACCTGCAACTTGGGCAATGGATAAGTTTGTGGTGCTCAACAGCCTGCATCCGGCAATGATTCGATATTGGATCAGATATTCGATGGGCGTTAAATGCAGGACATTGCGAAAACATCGGTTGCACTCGCATATACTGATGTCTGCGGCATCTGCGATCCTGGAAAGGGTTATTTTTTCACTATAATTTTCCTCAATAAAGGAAAGCATGGCTTTTACCCTTGACGATTGCTGTGTCAAATGCAGGCGATCCAGCAGTGTATCCCCATTGACCGGAATATTTTTAATAATGTCAACCCATGCATCCAGGACAAATGCCTTGATCTGGAGCTCATAGGCAGTGTCCTTTTGCAGCTTGCATTCAATGGCCTTATTCATCTTTAAGAGCACGGATGATCTCCAGGTTCCATCTTCCTTTAATAAAATATATTTGGCAGACGGGTTGTTCACAATAGGTACAATATATTTCTGATAGATATCTGTTTCCATCTTCGGACAGATGTAATGGGGAGGGATCTGGATACTAACCGTAGTGCAGCACTGGCCGCCCTCCTGGGCTAACCTGTGCAGGATATTGGAGTTGATGAGGATGCCCTGCCCCTTATAGATCAGAATCTCTTCCCCTTCAATGGTTGCCCGCAGCGTTCCCTTTGTGATCAAATTAAACTGAATGGAATAATGCCAGTGGTTCTGGGATAGATTGTTGGGTTGGTAGGCATCATTGTAGAATTCAATGGATGCCAGTGAAATAGATATCTCCTCGGACTGTTCGCTGAGTTCAAAATTCTTTGCCCCATCTGAAAATTCCATGGTTATTTTTTCTTCCTGGTTCATTTATATACCCCCCATCTTTCTATCTGATTGATAAAATAGTACAATAAAACGATAAAATAATCAATATTTAATGCAATACTGACAAAATAGTACAATAACCCGGGAAGATTAACCAGGATTTTTTAAAATAATCCTTTTATAATGGTTAAAAAGAAAACTGGAGAGGGGAGGAAATAAAACAGGAACATACGCCGGCAAATATAAGGAAGACCTGCTGCCGGGAGCAAGGTACATAAAAGCCGTTCATATAAGGCTTGAGATCACAAAAATATAAGTGTACGCCCGCAGATCTGAGTACCGGGAGATTCCAGGGGTACACATAAGTATTGAGGAGGAGAAAAATGAATCATGAAGTTCTTTCTTTCAGAGGTGGAAAGTACACTAGTTTGATCCCGTTTTTGCTGATGGTCGCAGGACTGCTGGGATGTTCTGCAATGGGGCTGGCTGCCATGGAGGCGTTCTGGGTGGTAGCCTGTGTATGTATTATGCTGGGGATGCTGCTGGCATCTGACTCGGCAAAGTACTTTGACGCCATCATTCATGGCGCGGCTTCCCCGCTGTATATCACTCCAATTTTCTGCTGGATATTTGCAGGTATGTTTGCAAGCATTCTGAAAGCCTCCGGCTTGGGGAATGGTCTGGTATGGCTGGGACTGACTTTTAATATCGGCAAGGGGTTCTTTGCAGGTATTACGTTTCTTGTTGCAGCAATCTATTCCACATCCAACGGTTCCGGCAGTTCTGCCATTGTGACCATTGGGGCGCTCTTATACCCGGCAGGTGTGGCATTGGGAGTCAATCCCCTTGTGATGGCCGGAGCCATTGTCAGCGGAGGCGCCTTTGGGGACAACCTGGCTCCGGTGTCTGACTCTACCATTGTGGCGGCTGCAACCATGGGGGTTGATATTCCCGGAGTTGTAAAGACGAGGCTTCCCTATACACTGGTGGCGGGCGCAATTTCCTTTTCCATTATAACGATCCTTGGATTTGTACTGGAAAGCGGAGTTTCCATTTCCACAGAACAGTATGCCTTGATCACAGGCCAGGCAGATCCCAAGGGGCTTATCATGCTTATTCCCGCCATTCTGGTGATCGTGCTGGCATTCAGGGGCATCAACCTGATCATGTGCATGTCCATCGGAGGTGTATTAGCCATTATTATGGGGATCCCGTCCGGACTCCTGACCTGGAACTCGATTATCCGCGTAACGGATACCGGTATCGGCGGTGCATTGATTGAAGGCATTTCCGGATTTATCGGCCTGATCGTGTTTATCATATTAAGCGCAGCAGTCATCCAGCCCATGATATCCAGCGGTGCGGTAGGCTCCCTTTTGGGAAAGATAAAGAAATATATTAAGACCCCCAGACAGGCTGAGGTTACAAACTGGTTTGTGATCGCGCTGTCCGCCTTCGGCCTATGTAATAATGTTACATCTCAGATTGTAGCCGGTCCCATCATGAAAGGTATTGCCGAGGAGTATCATATCTCCCTGTACAGGGCGGCAAATTTCTCCGATTCAGTACAGGCCATGTTTGGCTATACCATGCCATGGGGAGGGCAGAGTATTCTGATGTGCGCAACCGCAGCGGCGGCAGCGGCAACCTATTCCTGGTGTCCGGCCATTACTAACCCATTGGCCATGATCCCTTTTACTGTTCATGCTTTTGTAATCGCCCTCGTATTTCTTTTCTCAGCTATAACCGGAATTGGAAGAAAGCTGGATGAGAAGGTGGAAAGGCCGGAAGGCATTACGAAAGAGGTTTCAGACAGCATTCCGGAAACTATTGTTGAAACCATTGCCTGATTTTGTTCCTGATTCCATCAGATACAGTAATGGTTTCCAGAATTACCATCTATCTCCTAACGTATTTCCATTAATTATGTGGTATTATTCTTTTGTAACAAAAATGTAATATTTATGTAACAATAGGAGGAATATACCATGAGAAAATTATCAATTTGCCTACTGACAGCAGCAACTACTTTGGCAGCAGCAGGAGCGGTCCCTGCAACCGCATATGCTGCAACCGGTACATACAATATTCCAGGAGGAAAGGTGGTTGTGATTGGCGGCACTATGAACGGAGCTAACTGTGACCAGATTCTGCCGGGCATCAACCTTCCGGGAATCCAGTTTCCTGGAGTGAACATGCCGGGATCCAATGTGCCGGATAACAGCCTTCCTATGCCTGAGTTTCCGATTCCGGACTATCCGGGAAATATGCTGCCGGACCAGCCGGGTGACCTCACACCGGATCAGCCCGAGGCGGACGGAAGCCAGGATGCTTTTGCAAACCAGGTGGTAAAGCTGGTGAATGAGGAGAGGGCCAAGGCTGGTCTGTCACCGCTGACCGTACACAATGGAGCTGCCAGCGCTGCCCAGACCAGGGCAAGGGAGATTGAACGATCATTTTCCCATACAAGACCTGACGGAAGCAGCTTTAATACGGCACTGACCGCAGCAGGGGTCAATTTCAGGGGAGCAGGCGAGAACATTGCATATGGCCAGAGCACGCCTCAGCAGGTAATGGAAGGATGGATGAACAGCTCCGGACACAGAGCTAATATTCTGAATGCAAATTACACCTCCATCGGAGTGGGTCATTATAAGAATGCATCAGGGGTGGATTACTGGACACAGCTGTTTATTCAGTAAACCAGATTTTGTTTGACCAGGGTGAAGGATAGAAGATAGAGAATAGAAAAAAATATATTAAAGAGCGTTGGTGCCGATCATTGGGCCAGCGCTTTTTGCGATGGCATTACATATCTTGCTGCAAGCAATAAATGATATTAAATTCGGACAAAAAAATCATGGTGTTTCCAATGACTTTTCTGATTTGTGAAAGTGGGATAATCCGGCCTGAATGGGAGGAAAGGCCGTTTCAGTGTCCATGGAGGAATAGAATAAAAAGCAAATATTGTAATGTAAATGGCAGTTATTGTAATGGACTACAATTGAGTTGTCTGATAAAGTTATGAATAATAAAAAAAGGTCTGAAAGTGAATTGGCTAAAATGCAGTAACCTATGGGGAAACCAGATTCACCTGGCAAAAAACATGGTTGCCAGAAAGGGGGAAGATACAGTGATTCAAGCATTTTAGACCATATAAAAATTTTATATTATATATAAAAAATTTAATATATCTTGAAAGGAGAAAGGTAATCATGTTTCTACAGCATTTAGTTAATGCATTGAGTATTGGAAGCGTCTATGCGCTGCTTTCCATTGGTTACAATATGGTTTACGGTATTTTGGAAAAACTGAATTTTGCCCATGGAGATGTGTATGCAGTTGGATGCTTTGTGGTATTTTCCATGATTGGAACGGGGTGTAATCCAATTTTGGCAATTTTACTGGGATGTTTAGCAGGGTTTATCCTGAATGTTATTGTGGAGCGGTTTGCATACAGGCCGCTGCGGGATTCCGGGCGTGTGGCGCCCACCATTTCCGCTGTAGGTATTGCCTATATCATGAGGAATCTGATACAGCTGATCTGGGGGACTGAGACTTACAATTTTAATCTGGGGATCTTTGATATGTCCAGTATCAGTATTGGCGGAATCGTCATAGGAAAACTGCAGATCTATATTTTGATGATCTCCCTGGTATTGATGATGGTTATTTCACTCTTGCTGAAAAAAACCAAATGGGGTCAGGCGATCATCGGTATTTCACAGAGTATTCCGGCAGCTTCACTGATGGGAATACCGGCCAACCGTGTGATCTCTATTGTATACGGTCTGGGTGCGGTCCTTGGTGTGATCGGAGGACTTTTGTTCTGTTCCTACTACCAGATGATCTATATGGGGATCGGTTTTGCCTACGGTACCATGAAAGCCTGGATGGCAAGTATCTGGGGCGGTATCGGAAGCCTGAAGGGTGCGATCGTTGGAGCGTTTGCATTGGGGCTGGCGGAAACCTTTATTGGGGCCTACGTGTCATCTGCGTACAAGGATGCCTTTGTATGGCTGATATTTATCATTTTTATCTTAATCCGTCCACAGGGTATGTTCCCTGCACAGATTGCAGAAAAAATATAAGGAGGAGGAGAAGATATGAAAATGGACAGCATACTGAAACGGAAAAATTCTGTTTTATTGGTATTCCTGATTGTAGTTTGTACAATCCCGTTATTTGTTAAAAATACATATGCGTTAAAAGTGATCAACAATGTTATGATCTATTCCATCATTGCCCTTTCCATCAACCTGATCGTTGGATTTTCAGGGCAGCTGGATTTTGGAAGATCGGCGTTTGCCGGGATCGGCGGATATTTTTCAGCTATTATGATGAGCAGGCTGGGAGTTCCCTTTATTATCAGCTTTGTTGGCGGCGGACTGTTTGCCTGTTTATTGGGACTGCTGCTGGGAATGTTGTGCAGGTACTCCTCCTTTGACTATCTGACATTAATCACCATTGGATTCAGTGAGATCGTTCGGCTGATTCTTCAAAACTGGATCAAGGTGACAGGAGGAGCCTTTGGTTTTGTGGCGGAACGGCCTAAATTATTTGGATATACATTTGCAACCCATCAGTCCATGTTTTATTTTAACTTTGTTCTGCTGATTCTTTGTTACATTGTGATCCGCAGGATCACGCGGTCCAAAATGGGAAGAGCGTTTATGGCATTGCGGGATGACCCCATTGCTGCCGCTTATGCAGGGATTGACGTTGCGAAATATAAAATGATCAACTTTGCCGTGGCATCCTTTTTTACAGGGATCGCAGGCGCTGCACTTGTCCACTATACAATGTTTGCATCGCCCACTAATTATACCATAGATGAGTCCCTGATCATGCTCCAGATGCCCATATTAGGCGGCCTGGGAAGCCTTCCCGGATCCATTGTGGGAACCGTGATCCTCACTGTACTGCCCGAAATCTCCAGATCCTTCTACAATTTCCGGCTCCTGTTCATGGGCGCTTTGATGGTTATACTCATGCTGTTTGCACCCAATGGATTGTTTGGTGTGAACGGTATCAGGGATCAGATCATGGCATATATAAAACTCAGGAAAGGGGAAAAGAAAGAATGAAAGAAATATTAAAGATTGAAAATGTTTCCAAAAATTTCTCCGGACTAAAAGCGCTTTCCGATGTTTCCCTGGAAATCTATGAGGATGAGATCTTTGGACTGATCGGGCCTAATGGCGCTGGAAAAACAACACTTTTTAATGCGGTTTCAGGCTTTTCCATGCCAAGTTCAGGCAAGGTGTATTTTAACGGAAAAGACATGACCGGAAAAAAGACAACCGACTATGCTTTGGAGGGACTTGCAAGGACATTTCAGAATATCCGGGTATTTTCAAAAATGACGGTCCTTGAAAATGTAGCCGTGGGGATGCACAAAAACGTCCATACAGATCTCTTTTCCATTTGCATGAACAACAAAAAACAGAAAGAGGCTGAAAAACAGGCGTCTGAAAAGGCCATGGAAATACTGCGGTTTTTAAAGATTGAAAGATTCGCAGATGAGACAGCCGGAAACCTTCCATACGGTACACAGCGTCTTGTGGAGATCGCAAGGGCGCTGGCCAGTGAACCTAAACTCCTTTTGCTGGATGAGCCTACAGCAGGTATGAACCAGCAGGAAACCATGGAACTGATGATGCTGATCCAGGAGATACGAAAACAGGGTCCGGCCGTGCTGGTAATTGAACATAATATGAAATTCATGATGAGTCTCTGTCACAGGATTGCCGTCCTGAATTTTGGCCAGCTGCTGACATTGGGCGAGCCTGTGGCCGTGCAGAACGATCCTCAGGTAATCGAAGCCTATCTGGGAAATAGTGAGGAGGAATAGCATATGGCGCTGGAGGTAAAAGATTTAGTTGTAAAATACGGTGAGATTTCAGCGCTGAGAGGAATATCCTTTACAGCGGAAGACGGAAAGCTGACAACCCTGATCGGTTCAAACGGAGCGGGAAAAAGTACTCTGCTAAAGACAATTTCAGGACTCCTAAAACCTGCGGCAGGAAGCATCACGCTGGACGGCAGGGAGATTGGAGGAATGGAAGCTGACAAGATCGTGACCCTGGGTATTTCCCAGTGTCCGGAGGGAAGAAAAGTATTCCAGAATCAAACGGTTTATGAAAATTTGAAAATGGGAGCATTTACAAGAAAGGACAACGGGGTGGAGGCTGATATTGAAAATCATTTTAACACCTTCCCCAGGCTGAGGGAGAGACGCAACCAGCCGGCCGGTTCCCTTTCCGGCGGAGAACAGCAGATGCTTGTTATCTGCCGGGCACTGATGGCAAGGCCCAAGCTGCTTTTGCTGGATGAGCCGTCCATGGGATTAGCGCCGATCGTTGTCCAGGAAGTGTTTAATATCATTAAAGGTGTAAATGCCCAGGGCACATCCATATTGCTGGTTGAGCAGAATGCAAAACAGGCATTGAGAATTGCGGATTACGGTTATGTGCTGGAGATCGGTAATGTGGTTGCTTCCGATACGGCGGAGAACCTTCTGGCAAGCAAGGCCATCCAGGAAGCATATCTGGGCGGAGCTTAAGCGTACGAAAAACAGATTTTGTCTGAGGAGGAAGGGAAACATGAAATTCTATAAGATTGACGACATTGAAGGATTTTTTAGGACGGTTGACAAGTGTAAGGGCAGGGTTGAACTGCTCACCGAGGAGGGGGACAGGCTGAATCTGAAGTCACAGCTGACCAAATGTGTGTCTCTGGCCACATTTTTCTCAGGAGGGGAGATTAAGGAGATGGAAATCCTGACCTCGGATCCCGGGGATATGGACCAGCTGGTGAGATTTTGTATTTACCGTTAGATAAAAACTGATCTTTGATCATACATGATGGATGCATCTGTGAGGAAAACTCTAAGATGCATCCATCATTTTTATAGAAAAAGCAATCATGTCTGGCATAAAAGCCTGTATTCTTTTGGCGTATAGCCGGTTATGCGTTTGAATTGTTTATAAAAATAACTGATTTCAGTAAAGCCCACCCCATAGGAAATCTCGGAAATGGGAGTCTGGGGATTCCTAAGGAGATTGGCGGCGATCTCTATACGGTAATGAAGTATGTACTCGATGGGGGTTAAATTAAGCGTGCGCTGAAAACACCGCTCGCATTCGCTTTTACTTATACTGCAAACATGGGACAGCTGTGACAGGGTTATCTTTTGCTGGTATGAATGGTGGATAAAATCCAACATGAGCCGAATCCTTTGGCTGTCAACCGAATCCTCAGCCTTAGCCTGGTCCAGTATGGAGGGGGAATTGGCGATCATCTGATACCATATGGAGCATGACTGGTATTTGATGAACAGCTCATATCCTGTCTTCTTGTACATTTCAGCGTCAAAGATCCGGCGAAGGGTTTCCAGGATCCGGGTTTTCCATGCGAAATCATCCTGAAGCAGGATGCATTTCAAAAGTGGATTATTGATAACAGGGGCAATGTACTTGGTGTAGAGAAGGATATCGTTCTGGCTGCTGATCAGGGATGGATCCATGTGCAGGGTGATGGCGCAGCTGTCGCCTTCAGACAGGGAATTAACGCAGTGAAGGGCGTTGGAATTGATAAAAATCCCTTCTCCCGGATCCAGGATGTACTCCTCGCAACCCATGGAATATTTGATCTGGCCCAAAATCACAAGGCTGAATTGCAGGGAGTGGTGCCAGTGATTTTGAAAGGTGGTCAATGAATGCTGTTTGAATTCATCCAAGAAAATGCTGTAAGAAGAAAATCCGGAATTGGAGAGACTGATCTCTTCCAGATGCTCATTGATGCCAATCTGCGGAGCACGGGTTATAGTATTATAATAATCCATAAGCGTATGGCAAGTTCGCTGATATAATACAATAAATTGCGGATATCATTGAGTGATGCCGCTCCTTTCCTATGATATAATGATTGTATCAAACAAAACGGGAATATTCAATGATAATCCATGTTTATTGCAGAGAAAAGCCGGCAGATACCCTGTAAAGGACCAAAGAGTGACCGTGTATGTTAATGTGACTGTTATGCTGTAATAATACAATTTAAGGAGGTAATCATGAAAAAAACGATTGTTAGTGCTTCAGTGTGTCTCATTATGGCCATGCTCCTCAGTACCGGGTGCCAGAAAACTGCCGCCGTGCAGGCTGATAAAAAGCAGGAAACCACTAAAGATACGGAATCCACCGCTCAGGAATCCGCTTCACAGGAAGGGAAAGCAGGAACGATTCGGTTTGCTGTGGTAGGCCCTATGACAGGAGACGCGGCTTCCCAGGGAGCACAGCAGCTGAACGGAATCCAGCTGGCTGTGAACGAGATCAATGAGGCAGGCGGAATCTTAGGAAAAAAGCTGGAATTTGACGTGTATGACGATCAGCTGAATCCCAATCAGACCATCATCTGCGCAGAGAAGATTGTTGCAGATCCCAGTTACCGTTTTGTTATGACCACAGTATCATCCGGAGGAACCCAGGCATCCTATCCGGTGTATAAAACAGTGGATCTGCCTGTTATTGCAGGTATTAATACAGCGGATCACCTGACACAGCACGGGTTTGAGAATTTGCTGAGAGTGAGCTACAGGGACAATGGCAATGTGGCACAGCTGTGTGACCTGATCGTAAATGAAATGAAATTCCAAAAGCCGGCCATCATCTATACGGTCAGTGATACGGATGTATCCTCCTACGAGTATTGCGCGGGTTATCTGAAAGATACATATGGGATGGAGTTTATTTCCACAGCTTGTGTGAACCCCACCACGGAGAAGGATTACACGGCCCATGTGACCAATTTTAAGAACCAAGGAGCGGATTGTGTCATTATCATGTCGGAATATTCCCCGGCAGCACTTTTTACCAAGCAGGCCCGTTCTCTTGGATATGACGCCCAGATCTTCTCATTGGGCGGAGCATCCAACCCCCAGTTTATTGAAATTGCAGGAGAGGCCGCAGAGGGATTTGTTTCCGTATGTGGATTTGACCCCACGGTGGAGAATGAACAGGTTCAGAAATTTGTGGAGGCATACAAGGAATTATCCGGCTTTGCTCCCGGTGAGTGGGGAGCTGGATGCTATGACTCCATTTATGTGGTGGCGGAAGCCTTAAAGTCAGAGGAAGCAAAAGACCTGACAGGCCGGGATCTGGTAGAATGGCTCCGGGCTAATACAGACTACAGCGGAGTGACAGGTGAGGTTGCCTTTGATGAGAATGGAGATAATGTAAAATGTAAAGCACATTTTATCCAGGTAAAAGATGGTGCATTCCAGCATTTTGAACCATAGGGAATCAGTAAATGGTCAAATGGAGATTAAAAGATAATATATAAGAGATGGAGGCAGGAAAACGAAGATGAAAATAAGGGACGTAATGACATATGCGCTTCGTGAAACACTGGCAGATCCCACCGCGTATGGCAATGGGATCATCAAAGAGCGCTGCTCTGTGATCGTAAAGATTGAGACAGATGAGGGAATCGTTGGATGGGGAGAATCCATGTGCCATGGGACACAGCCCCCGGAACCTGCCAGGATTACAATTGACAGCTGGTTGAAACCTTTGTTAATAGGAAGAGATCCTTTTGATGTGGAAGTTTTATGGGAGGAAATGTATAATCTGACCCGTCAGGTAGGCCAGTCAGGAATTGCTATAAATGCAATGAGCGGCGTGGATATCGCCCTGTGGGATATTATTGGAAAGGCGGTGCAAAAGCCAGTGCATAAGCTTATTGGCGGCGCCTTCAGAACAGAGATACAGCCTTATGCCACGGGCTTTTATAGAAAAGAAAATTTCACCTACCAGGATTCCATTGATGAGGCAAAGGGATATCTGGAAGACGGATTCAAGGCATTTAAACTGGTTATTGGGTTTGATGTTAAGGATGATATCAAGTTTGTCCATGCGGTCAGAGAGGCGGTGGGGGACGATGTCCTCATGATGGTGGATGCCAACTGCGCATATAATGCAGGAACTGCAAGGCGGGTTCTTTTGGAGACTGCGGATGCAAAACTGAATTTCTTTGAGGAGCCGCTTCCTCCTGAGGATATTGAGGGATACAAAGAGTTAAAGACCCTGACTCCCACCTATATTGCAGCTGGCGAGAACGTCTTTGGGAAGATTGGATTCAGGCACTGGATATCAGGCCATGTCCTGGATATCCTGCAGCCGGAACTGTGTTCCTGCGGCGGCATCACTGAAATGAAAAAGGTGGCAGCCATGGCTCAGGCATATAATACTATGGTGATACCCCATGTTTGGGGCTCAGGGATCGGTCAGGCAGCTTCCCTGCAGTACATTGCCTCCCTACCGCCAACCCCTCTTTGCCTGAATCCCATGGAGCCAATGATCGAATTTGATAAATCAGAGCATCCATTCCGAAATGATCTTGTGTATGGTACGGTCAGAATGGAAAATGGAATGGTAAAGGTTCCGGCCGGGCCGGGCATTGGAGTTGAAGTGAATGAAGAAGTTCTGAAGCGGTTCTCCGTGGATTGACGGATATAAACACAATACAGTAGCCGGCTAGGAGCTTTAATACCAGGAGAAGGTAGCAAAAGGCGTTAAAAACCAGGAATGGGGTTTTAACGCCTTTTGAGGTGCATTTGTACATCAATGTAAATGTCATCATTCGAGCAAGAAATGTAATAGGAAAAAAAACGGAATCAATTTATACTTTAGATAACATATCTTGACTTGAGGAGGAATAGAGAGATGACGTTTGATGAGCAGAAACAGCGGATATTACAGGGAAAGATATATAATGATTTAACCCCGGAACTGGTGGAAGCAAGGAGAGTTGCGGTCGAACTCACCAATGAGTATAACGCCAGCTATGGTCAGGCACCGGAAATCCGGGAACCCCTTTTGAAAAAGTTAATGAAAAAAGTGGGGGAACATGCCTTTTTTGAACCTGGTTTTCGCTGCGAATTTGGTTTTAATATATCGGTGGGAAAGAATTTCTATGCAAATTTTGACTGCATTTTATTGGATCCAGGTCCTATTGAGATAGGAGATAATGTATTGTTTGGACCACGGGTTTCCATCTATACGGCGAGACATGCCTATAATGCTGCTGAAAGAGCAGCCGGGGCCTGCTTTGCAAAACCTGTGAAAATTGGCAATCATGTATGGGTGGGAGGTGGCGTACACATGGACCACGGAATCACCATAGGCGATAATACTATAATTGGTGCAGGAAGTGTCATAACCAGAGATATCCCTGCCAATGTGGTTGCTGCGGGCGTACCCTGTAAGGTGATCCGCCGCATTACGGAAGATGAGAAGACGGACTATTTTGAGATATTGGAAAGATATTAGAGGAGGATGCTTATGAAGACATTATATATATCAGATCTGGACGGAACTCTGCTGAACAGCAAAAAGGAAGTGACGGATTACACGGCCGGGATCATCAACCGGTGTATTGAGGTCGGAATGCTGTTCTCTGTTGCCACCGCAAGAATGCCTTATGGTTGTGATTACAGACTGAAACAATTGAACCTTCAGACCCCGGCTATCCTGACAAACGGCGTGTTTATCTATGACTTTAACACAAAGAAATACCTTCACGCAGAGAAGATAGAAAAGGATGCGGCACGGGAAGTAATAGGAGCATTTGAGGAAAATAAAAAATCCTGTTTCATGTATCTGTTCCATGATGAACAGATCAGCATCTGCTACGGTGATGATTCCTTAAAAGCCCAGGAGCAGTATTACAGCAAAAGGGCCTTGGAGAGCTGTGAGCGTGTGTACCGGACCGATGATTTCAGAAAAGAGATGGAACAGGGGGATGTGGTCTACTTTGCCCTCACAGGCACGGAGCAGGAATTAGAACCCATCTGCAAAAGCCTTGACCAGGTCCGGGGAATCCACTATACCTGTTACCTGAATATCTATAATGGACTTTACTGTCTTGAGGTGTTCAGCCACAAGGCCAGCAAGCGCCATGCCCTTTTAAGGCTGAAGGACATGCTGGGATGCGGCCAGCTGGTGGTGTTTGGGGATAACCATAACGACATGCCAATGATCGAGATCGCTGACAGAAGCTATGCGCCGGCCAATGCGCTGGAGGTGGTGAAGCAGGCAGTGACGGATGTACTGGAAGACTGCGACCATGACGGCGTTGCAAAGTTTCTGAGAAGAGAACTGGGAATATAAAATAAAAAGGTGCTGGTTCAGATGGACGGCACAGGCAGGGAACCCTCCATCAAAGAATGGTCCACTCAATCCATTCCTATGCCCGAGCTACCCCAGGGTCTTATCAGCCCTTGCTCACCCCTGCCTGTGCCGCCATCTGAGCCGGCACCTGACTTTTAGTATTTATACCCTTGTCCGATGAGGGTATCCATATAAGAAGTATCAAAAACAGCCCAGGCAATGATTCCATTTAGGAATATTGCCTGGGCTGTTTTTGCCAATCCCTTATTTAATCCCACATCTGCATGGCTGCTCCCTTTTCCGGAGGCAGACAGTTCTTGGCATAGGTGCGCATAAATCCTTTTTTAATGTTCGGTTCCGGAAAGACCAGATCTTTTTGTCTCTTTTCCAGCTCCTCATCAGACACCAGCAGGGTCAGGGAGCGCCCCGGGATATCAATATCGATCAGATCCCCATCCTCCACCAGGGCGATGGTTCCGCCAATGGCCGCCTCAGGCGATACATGTCCGATGATGGGGCCGTGGCAGAAGCCGGAGAACCTTCCGTCTGTGATCAGCGCAACGCTTTCGTCCAGGCCAAGGTTGATGATGGCCTCGGTGGCTTCCATGATCTCCACCATTCCGGGCGCGCCCACGGGGCCGCAATATCGGACCACGATAATATCACCGGGCCGTACCTTTTCCTGGATAATGGAGTCATGTGCCTCGCTGTCGCTGGAAAATACCTTGGCCGTACCACGGAAATGATGCATGCTCTCCTTGACTGTGGAGGAGCGCACAACACAGCCGTTGAGGGCCAGGTTTCCTGACAGGATCGCAAGCCCGCCGTCCTTTACGATCGGATTGTCCAGGGAGCGGATCACGTCATCAGGTTCGGATGGGACAGTACTCAGGATCTCGCCCAGGGTCTGGCCGCTGACATTCAGGCATTCCTTGTGGACAATGGATTCCAGCTGCTTAAAGATGGCAGGCACACCGCCGGAATAGAACAGGTCGTCCACTGCGTAGACTCCGCTGGGGCGCACATTTGCAATACATGGCGTGGTGCGGCTTAGTCTCTCAAAATCCTGTAAGGACAATTCAATATTCAGCTCATTGGCCAAGGCCAGAAGGTGGAGGACCGCGTTGGTGGAACCGCCGATGGCCAGATCCATGTAGATTGCATTTTCAATGGCTTTCCTGGTGATGATCCGGGAGGGGACCAGATTCTCGTGGACCATATCCACGATCCTGCGTCCGATCTGCTTACAGCTGATGATCTTATCTGTGAATACGGCAGGGATGGTAGATGCGCCGGGAAGGGTCATTCCCAGGGCCTCGGCCAGGATCTGCATGGTGTTGGCTGTTCCCATGGAGGAACAGGCACCCATGGACGGGCAGGCACTGCACTCCGCTTTTAGGATGGCTTCCCTGCTTGCGGTTCCCTTTGAGATCTGTCCATATGAGAACTCGGTGACATCGCACTGTAGGAACTGTTTGCCGTCCAGACGGCCGGAGAGCATGGGTCCGCCGGTACAGCAGATGGCCGGGATGTCCAGTCTGGCAGCTGCCAGAAGGGTGCCGGGGACAATGTTATCACAGCCGGATAAAAGAACCAGTCCGTCAAAATGCTGGACACTGCTCACAATCTCAATGCCGGATGCCACAATGTCACGCATGGCCAGGTCCATACACATGGTATCCGTGCCAATGGCAACCTCGGCGCAGGTGGAGGGGAGTCCGAACTCAAAGGGAACGCCGCCTGCCTGCCATATAGCGCTTTTCACAGCAGCAGCCAGCTCCCTCAGATGGGCGTGGCCTGCGGAATTTTCGCTGAAGGTGTTGGCAATCCCGATGTGGGGGCGGTTCAGGTCCTGGGGGTCATACCCGCTTCCCTTGTACACTGAGCGGGAATGCGCAGCGGAGTCGCCTGTAAAGTATTTCTGGTTAAAGTCTTTCATATTATTTCTCCTTTTCCATGATCTCCTTGTATTTGGCAGGATTGATGCCTGTTACATTTTTAAAGGTCCTGTAAAAATGATTGTAGTTGTTAAAGCCAACTTCCTTACTGACCGTAGTGATAGGAACCTGGCTTTTCAGTGACAGCTTGGCTTTGTCGATCCGTTTGGTAATGATGTACTTGTTCAGGGTGGTGCCTGTATACCGTTTGAACATACGGCTCAGGTGAAAGGCGCTGAAATTCACATGCTCTGCAAGCCGTTCCAGGGAAAGGTCCCCGGCAATGTTGGCGTCTATGTAATTGATCAGCTCCGTGATGACGGCAAGGCTTCTGGAGTCCGTGGCACTGATTTCCTGCCCGTCATAGAAAATGTCGTAGATATGGGCAAAAATTTCCAGGATCAGGGATTTCTCCATGATATCCCGCCCGTGTCTGACGGTTAAATGTTCGTGCTTATTGTAAATGCTCACAAAGGTAGCAATCTGTGCCGGGGTCAGAGGCTGGGAGTATTTTACGTCAGCGCAGTGTGAAAAGATGTTGAACAGATTGGATGCATTGGAACATGCAAAAAGCAGCAGACTGGAATCAAAGGAAATACAGTAGCGTGTATATGGAACCTTGCAGGTAATGTTGATCTGATGCACATCAAACATATTGATCAGGACCATACATCCCTGAGTCAGCTCCCTGGTTTTGCCGTTCATGGTAATTTCCCCTATCTTTCCGTCCTCGGACTCGCAGAGGTAAAACTGCATCTCGTAAAAGTCATGGTAATGCATTTCTTTTGAAAATTCATGGGTAGCATCACGCTTGGTGATGGAATAATTGCCATTATAAACATCTGTTTTGGATAGAAAAACAGCCTCCATTGATTCATGCCCCCTTCTTTTGGTAAAAGCAATAATTGTTATATAGAATCATATCACAAAAAAAATCCCCTCTCAATTGATATATATGTAAAAAGCAAGATATGTAATGTAAAAAGCAAGGAAGTATATGTGGAGGAACCTTGATAAATCAGTAAATACCAGGAAGGCAAAAAATGTAATACCAGCGGCAATATACTTAATCGACAAATAATGCAAGGTTGGATTATGATTAGTGCGTGCTAAGCAAAAGCAATAATTGCAACAAGATAACTACAACAAACAGAAAAGCGAAAAGGAGAAGATGAAGATGTCAGAATTAATAGTTATGTTAACACACAATGATGTAACGGTGCCGGATGCAATGGAGACATTCCTGGCGTGTAAGGACCTTCCGGTTAAGTATTGGGGATTTAAGGATCACGGCATGGAACCGGACAAGATGAAGGAACTGACACAGTGCATGAAGGACAACGGAAAGACCACATTCCTGGAAGTGGTAAGCTACACTGAAGAGGAATGCATGCGTGGCGCCAAACTGGCAGTGGAGTGCGGATTTGATTATCTGGTAGGAACCATCTTTTATGACAGCGTGTTTGAGTATATTAAGACAACAGATTTAAAGTATTGCCCATTTGCAGGTACAGTAACACAGAACCCAAGCATTCTGCAGGGAACTGTACAGGAGATGCTGGACCAGGAAGCAATGTTTGCTGAAAAAGGCTGCATGGGAACTGATCTGCTGGGGTACAGGTATGTGGACGGCGATCCGGCTGCCCTGTCAGCAGAATACATAGCAAAGGCAAAGAAGCCCGTTATCCTGGCAGGCAGCATTGGAAGCGATGAAAGGGTTGCAGAGGTTCTGAAAATGAACCCATGGACGTTCACAATGGGAAGCGCTCTGTTTGCCAAGAAATTTGTTGGGGACGGCAATTTCCGCCAGAATCTGGAATATGTCCTGGGCCTGTTGAAATAAGTAGGAACCTATGAAACGAAACATATAAAAAATAAGGAGGAAGCAGAAATGTTAACAAAATCAATTGAATTCAAAGGACTTTATCCCGCATTAATGGTAGGCTTCAACGCCGACAATACTCTTGATCTGGAAGGCTTAAAGGAAAATGTAAAATATCTCATGGCTCAGGGCTGTGCAGGCATGTGTGTCAATGGCTCTACCGGTGAGGCGGCAGCCCTTACCAGAGAAGAGAGAGTGGCTGCGATCAAGGCGGCAAGGGAAGCCATGGGCACAGAGGGAAAGATCATTGCAGGTGCTGGCGCTTCCATGACCGCACAGACCATTGAGCTGGTACAGGATGCCAAGGATGCAGGGGCAGACGCCGCCCTGGTTCTCTCACCCATCGGCAATACAACAGATGAGGGACTTGTAAAGCACTATGAGGCAGTGGCTGAAGTCGGTATTCCCATTGTTCTGTACAATCACCCGGGCGCAACCGGAATCGACATTACCATTGAAAAGTTTGACAGACTGATCCAGATTCCCAATGTGATCGGTATGAAAGAAACCAGCGGAAGCATGCCTCTCCTTGCTGAGATCTTCAGAAAATACGGCGATACCAACATTTCCATTTTCACAGGCGCAGATGACCTGACCCTTCCGGCGCTGGCAGTAGGCGCAAAGGCTATTATCCTGGCAACAGCAAACGTTGCTCCAAAGCAGGTTCTGGACATCATGAATGCGGTTGAGAACGGCGATATTAAGAAGGCAAGAGAAGTTTACTACAGCATTGCACCTCTGACCAGCGTGATAGGAGCTGAGGACAACTTCCCGGCAGGCATCAAGAAAGCAGTTGAGCTCTTAGGCCGTCCGAGCAGTGATCCTAGAATGCCGATCCTTCCAATGCCTGAGGACCAGGTTCCAGGGCTGGTGGAGACATTAAAGATTGCCGGTTTACTGTAATCAGAAGGGAGAATATGAAAATGAAAAAGATTAAAATTGGTTTGGCAGCAGTTGCCAGCCCTGTGGAATCCGGCGGCGAGCGCGGTGATGATCTGCTTGCAAGGGCCAGGAAGGCCATGACGGCAGCCGGTATGGAGGTTGTGGTATATCCTGAGCTGATCTGGGATGCGGCGGCGGCACTGGAAGCCTGCGATACATTTAAGAAAGAAAATGTAAACTCCCTGGTGATCATGGACATCACATGGGTCATTGATTCCATGAAGTATATTTTTACCACCAAACTTCAGGTTCCCACCGTGTTCTGGGCAGTTCCCTATACGGAGACATTCTCCATCGGGTGCATCCAGCATTACGGCTCTATCTTAAAGGCAATGGGATATACGTATGATTACGTTTACGGACTGCCGGAGGATCAGGCTGTTATTGAAGGCATCGAGTCCTATGCAAAAGTGGGCGCTGCTGTTGACAATGCAAAGGACATGGTCATTGGCCTTATGGGACCGAGACAGACATGGCGAGTTTGCGGACCTCAGGATATGAGCAAGGAAGAGTGGGATTTTACAAAGAAGACAGGTGTTACCTTTGTACATATCGAGATGGAGGAAGTGACAGACCGCGCAGCGGCAATTTCAGATGAGGAAGCTGAAAAGACACTGGCTGAACTGATGAAACGCAGCGGGAAATCCGTGGCAGACAAAAAGGCCCTGGTTTACATGGCAAAGGTTTACATGGCTACCAAGGAGGTTATTGCAAAGTATCATCTTACCTCTGTTGCTGCTGAGTGCTATCCCAACTACGGCGGCCTGATGAATCTGGTATCCTCCTGGATGGCAGATGAGGGCGTGCTGGTGGATACGGAAGGCGATCTGGGCCATGCGTTTGTGATCAACACACTGAACCAGCTGGCCGGCGGCGGAGTGGTTGCCCTTGGCGAGGCCGGAAGCATTGACATAGAAAGAAATATCGTTCCTGTTGCGCACGAGGGAAGCACTGCAATGTCACTGGCTGACAGCCTTGACAGGGCACAGATCAACCCCAGCGGCGAACTGGGCACCTTTGTGGGCGTGCCCCACAAGGCCATGGATACCGTTACAGTCAGCGCAATTGTGGGCAATGGCGGAAATTATAAGATGTTTGTTGCAAAGGGCAGAACCCTGCCTGTAACACATGAGGAGTGGGTGGAAGGCGGCTCCAAGCTGCTTGTGAACCTGCAGTTTGATA
The DNA here is from genome assembly GCF_000954015.1 of Clostridium sp. FS41. Lineage (NCBI taxonomy): Bacteria > Bacillati > Bacillota > Clostridia > Eubacteriales > Clostridiaceae > Clostridium > Clostridium sp. FS41. Next base: position 6,064 of record NZ_JYHN01000072.1, on the reverse strand, counting down.
CCCCTGCCCAGTCTGTGATCGATCAGCTGATCAAGGGCGGCATGGATCACCACTTTGTGATCAAGGAAGGCGACTATACCAAGGAATTGTCCGCATTCTGCGACTACATGGGATTTGATCAATTGCTGTTAAAATAAGTTTTTTTCAGAGAAGTACGCCCGGAAGCGTACCAGGAGAAAGATGGCCGCAGCGGGAATGTCACTGCGGCCGTTTTGCAATGAGGAGGAGAAATCGCATGTCCGCATATCAGGTAATAAAGATCATAGTTGCGGTGGGGATTGTGGCAGGAGGGGCAGATCTTCTCATGGACTGCCGGTTCCACATTGGAGAGAAAATGAAGGAAGGGTTTGGAATGGCCGGGCCCATGATGCTGTCCATTGCCGGAATCATGTCCCTGGCTCCCCTCATAGCAAAACTGCTGCAGCCTGCGTTGGTGCCTGTATTCCGTTTTATAGGAGCGGACCCGGCTGTGTTTGGTATCCTTCTGGGCTGTGATATGGGCGGTTACCAGCTGGCCATGTCCCTGGCTGAATCCAAGGAGATCGCCCGCATGGTGGGGCTGGCCACGGCATCCATGCTGGGCGGGACCCTGACATTTTCAATCCCGGTAGGCCAGGCCATGGTGGAACCTGAGGATATGCCGTATTTTTCAAGGGGGATGCTGCTTGGGATCGCGGCCATCCCCTTTGGAAGCATAATGGGGGGAGCTTTTATGGGGATCCCCTGGAATCTGATCCTGATCAACCACGTGCCGGTGATCCTGCTGTCTCTGATCTTGATATGGGGATTCAGGTTCTGTCCGGGCAGGATTGTGCGCTGTGTGGAAGCATTTGGAAACATGATCTCAAAACTGGGAATTGTGGGGATTACCATTGGAAGTATCTCCTATCTCACCGGAGTTACCATCATTGGGGATTTTACCCCGGTCATGGAAAGCATGGCGGTGGTGTGCGGCATGACCATTGTGCTCATCGGTATGCTGCCCGTGCTTGAGATATTTATCCGGCTGCTTAAAAAAACGCTGAACATAATTGGAAGAAAGATAGGATTGGATGCGGTCAGCACAAGCGGGATCATATTTACCATGGCCAGCGGTGTGCCCACATTTGCAATGATGAAGAATATGTCCCGCAGAGGGATCGTCATCAATGCTGCCTGGAGTGTGACCTGTGCTGCGATTTTTGGAAGTCAGCTAAGTTTCGTACTGGGGGTGGAGCCGGAGATGATCATGTCGTTCATGGCCGCAAAACTGGCGGCAGGAATCCTGGCCCTGATCATTGCATTTCTGACAACCCGTAATATGGAAGAAATAAGAGAAAGAGAGGTTTAGAAAGGATGAAGGTTTTATTATTAAATGGGAGTCCAAATGAAAGAGGATGTACCTATACCGCACTCAGTGAGGTGGCAAGGACGCTTGAAGAAGAGGGGATCGAAGCAGAGATCATGCATATCAAGAAGAACTGTATCATGGGATGTACAGGATGCGGCGCCTGTTCCGGCAACGGAAACAGGTGTATCTTTGACGGCGGGATTGTCAATGAGGTGCTGGATAAGATGGAGACGGCAGACGGCCTGATCGTGGGCAGCCCTGTTTATTTTGCATCACCCACAGGCGCTGTCCTGTCTTTGCTTGACAGGATCTTTATGGCCGGAAATAAATTCTATTTAAAACCGGCAGCAGCAGTCGCATCTGCCAGAAGAGCCGGAACCACGGCCACCATTGACGTCCTGAACAAGTATTTTAATCTGGCCGGAATGCCCATTGTCTCCTCCAATTATTACAATGTGATCCATGGACATACGCCGGAGGAAACCAGACAGGATGAGGAAGGCATGCAGACCATGCGTACCCTTGGAAGGAACATGGCATGGATGCTTAAATGCATGGAAGCGGGCAGGGAGAAAGGTCTTGTAATGCCTGAGAAGGAGCCCAAGATCAAGACCAGCTACATAAGATAAATCACCTGTTTCGGCAGCCGTGCAAAACATTGCTTAAAGTGTTGCGGGCAAAAAATGTAATGTATGGGACAACATACTTAATCGACACATGGCAGGGATTGAACTATGCTTAATACAACAAAGTTAAGGAGGAGAATAATGCAGTTACTTATAGGATTGGATGTAGGAACAACAGCACTTAAGGTTGCTCTTTTTGATGGAAAAGGCACGCTTTTAGCAGTGTCCACACAGGAATATGCATTGCTTACCCCCAAAGTAAATTATGTGGAAGTGGACGCAGAGGTTTACTGGCAGTCATTAAAAAAAGGGCTGGAGGAGATTACGGCAGCCTATCCGGTGGGAAGCGGTGACAAGATAGCATTGGCAATATCCGCACAGGGAGAGACGCTGATCTGCATTGACAAACAGGGAAAGACGCTGGGCAATGCAATTGTATGGATGGATAACCGGGCAGTGGACGAAGCCCGGGAGATGGAAGAACGGTTTGGCAATGAGACATGTTACCGGGTAACCGGGCAGGTAAGCTTTGAACCATGCTGGCCGGCCCCTAAGATCCTGTGGCTGAAAAAGAATGAGCCGGAGATATTTGCCAATACGGACAGGTTCCTTCTGGTGGAGGATTATCTGATCTACCGTATGACCGGACATTTTTACACGGAAGGATCCCTGGTGTGTTCCTCCGTATATTGGGATATCATTAACAAATGTTATTGGAAAGATATGCTGGACTTTATCGGTATCCGTGAATCCCAGCTGGCCGAGGTGGCGGAGTCCGGCACTGTGGTGGATGATATGATCCCGGAAGTGGCAAGGGAGTTTGGTCTTAACTGCCCGGTCACCGTATGTATGGGAGCCCTGGACCAGGCGGCGGGAGCCATTGGCGCAGGAAACATAAAGGAAGGCATGTTCTCCGAGACCATCGGCGCAGCTCTTGCGATCTGCGCACCGGTATCCAAGCCTGTGTTTGATCCCAACCGGAAGATGCCCCTCCATTACTTTGCCCTTCCCGATACATATATGATCCATACATTTACCACAGGCGGCATGACGCTTAGATGGTTCAGGGATAAGTTCTGCGCGGATGAGATGGCGGTTCAGGCGGCAGGAGGCGGGGATGCCTATGATCTGATCAGCAGCGAGGTGGATCAAGTGGCTCCGGGATGTGACGGCCTTGTGATGCTTCCCCATTTATCAGGTTCCCTGGCGCCTGATATCAATGCAAAGGCAAAGGGAGTATGGTTTGGATTCAGTCTGAACCACACAAAGGCACATTTTGCAAGATCCATTATGGAATCCCTGGGATTCATTCTCAGAAGGAATCTGGAAGCCCTGGCCGATATGGGCATCACTGTAAAAGAAGTGCGCTCCCTGGGCGGCGGTTCCAAGAGCAAGGTGTGGAACCAGATCAAAGCAGATATCAATGATATTTCCCTTGTGACCGTGAAATCAAAGGAGGCCGCATGCCTTGGCGCCGCAATCCTTGCAGGCACAGCCACCGGCGTCTTCTCAAGCGTGGAGGATGCGGTGAATAATATGATCCAGATCAAGGACCGATACGAAGCCCGTCCGGACGACAAGGAACTGTATGATGAGAGATATGAAATGTACTGTAAGCTGTTCCGTGACCTGACGGAGTGCTTTGACAAAACAAGTATGTAAAATATGACAAAGTGAGGTAGAAAGATGAAGGTAATCAAGAAAGAAGAGAGCAGGATATATCTGGACGGACCGGAGATTTGCAGGGAGTATGTGATCACACCAAAGATCGTGTTTGGTTCCTCCACACTTCATCCCGGACAGACCGGAGGGATCGACCCCGGACATCCGGAAGGCCATGAAGTATTTTATGTCAGCAGGGGAGAGGTCCTGATGCATAATACCCAGACCGATGAATTTTATGAGCTCCATGAAGGCGACATTATCCTGGTTTATGAAGGAGAACCCCATGAGCTGACCAATATAGGTACGGATATGGCAGTGATCACATGGAGCTGCGCGCCTAAGATTGATTGATTCCCATATAGATAGAGTACACTGGATTTAACAGGAGGTTGTATGTTTACACAGGATTGGGCGGTTGATGATACGGACAAGGGACAGCCGCTGTACCAGATGATTCATAATACATTATATCACAGGATCGTCAGTGAATCGCTGAAGCCGGGGGATCACCTGCTGGAGTGTTTCCTGGCCGAGGACATGAAGGTGAGCAGGACTCCTGTGAGAAAGGCCATTATCCGTCTGGAAAAAGAGGGCCTTGTAAGGCGCAAGCGCGGCCGTGCTATTGTGGAATCCGTATCCTGCCAGGACATTGAAGATACCCTTGAGATACGTTCCGCCCTGGAAAAGCTGGCAATATCAGATGGTGTCTGCCACGTGACACAGGAAGGGATCCAGTGCATGGAACGAGCCAATGAAGACTTTTGCCGTACCCTGGCCAGGGGTGACGTGCTTGCCAGCGTGGAGGCGGATGAGGCGTTTCATGATATCATATACCAACTGTCGGACAACCGCACTCTTCTGAAGCTTATCAGGGACTTTGAAAGCACCATGTACCGCTTCCGGGTAAGAGCGCTGAATACATGCCATGACAGCAGGATCCTGGTTCAGGAACATGAGGCCATTATCCAGGGATTGAAACATCGTGACGCAGACATGGCAGTGCAGGCAGTGACAAAACATATAGAGCGTCAGAAGGGGATGATGCTTGGAAGCTGTATCGTAAAGCAGAGACCGGATGTTTGCTGAGATTCAGCATTGGAAAAAAATAACTGAACAGAAAATCAGAGGACCTGTTGAACGGTTAAATATTAAACGTTTGTATCGTATAATATTCAGCCTGCCAACGGGTCCTCTTTGGATATGCCCCCGCCCTTGACATAATTTTGATTATGAAGTATATTCTGCGTGCTGTACAGCCATTTGGCTGTAATCCGGCAGGGCTGTGAGCAGGGGAGGAAATTGGGCACGCAGCAAAAAAAGATATGTGTTCAGCAAACATAATAATGGATTTATGAGCGGATATTTTGTAAACTATAGATAAGGCTAAAATGCCGGAAAAGAATGATAATGTTATGGGTCGGCGTTTCTTGGAGAGGGTGGGATAGAATGGACGTTACTTCTGAAAAATATACCAATATAATGCGTGCCTCGGAGCTGCTTTTAAGCCAGCATGAGGAAGAGATCTCCATCCCTTCATTTCCCGAAGGGATCAAGGTTTTTCTTGATATATTTCATGTTGGGGATTATGCTTTTTCCAGCAGGCACTGGCATCGTTCCATCCAGTTTAATGTAATACTGGAAGGAACCCTGGATGTGTCCGTGAACGGAAAGGATATTCTGCTGCAGAGGGGGGATGGGATATTCATCAATTCCAATGTGTTCCATCACCTTAATTTTAAGGGGGAATCAGAGTGTGTGGGATACAGTTTTCAACTGCATCCTTCGGCCATATGCTCGGAAAAAGACATCTATCTCTATACAAAGTATGTTGCTTCCGTGATCAATAACGCTGATCTGAACTACCTGACGTTCAAAGAAGAGGTTTCATGGCATTCAGGGGTACTGAATTATTTGAACAGGGCTTTTATATCGGCGAACCAGCAGGATTTCGCCTATGAACTGGATGTTAAAAACTTGCTTTCCTGTGCATGGATGTTAATGCTGCGCAATTACAACTCCATCCCTGCTAACAACACGGATCTGTACACGCTGTCCAATGCCCCCAGGATAAAAGAAATGCTTTCCTATATCCAGAATCACTACTCGGACCGCATTACCCTGTCCCAGATCGCCGCGGCTGCCAGTATCAGCCTGAGTGAATGCAACCGTTGTTTTAAACGGTTTCTGAAGCTGACGCCCATTGAGTATCTCACACAGGTGCGGGTGGCGGCTGCCTGCCAGCTGCTGAAGGAGGGGACGGAGACGATCGCTTCCGTGGCGGAAGACCTGGGATTTGCAGACTACTCTTATTTTCACAGGGTGTTTAAAAAATATATGGGGTGTACTCCAAAGGAATATATGGAAATGCATCATGCGTAACAAAAGGGGCTGTCGGGAAATAGATGGTTCCGAACAGGGGCAGGCGTGACTCATGCGAGTCACG